>NZ_DASRBZ010000127.1:0-8619 GCF_035653355.1 Mycobacterium sp.
GCTGAAATGTCCCGCCACCCAGGCGGTGCTCAGCTCGGTGCGCGCACCGATGGGCGTGCATCGATTCATGTCGAATTTCGTGCACGCCTACCAGTTCACCAAGTACCGCATCGATCGGGTTCCGCTCTATGACCTCATCCGATGCGGTCTGACGGTGCCCGAATCCGGTGCGCCGGTTTACACCGGCTTCCCCGCGACCGGTCCGTAGCGGTTCAAAGTTACTAAGCGACAAGGCCATTGGCGGCAACCACAATTGCTAAATCAGTCACATCGGTGTGGGCCAGGAGATATTGGTTGTGCGGTCAAATCGTCTATTGGCTCGCCCTGTGATCAGGTCCGCCGAGCATCAAGACTCCGCCGTGCATCCGCACCACCATGCACAACGGCAGAAATTTTTTTCGCCCGCGCAGAAGCCGTGCTTGACCACCGCACACAGCACCCCGCCAGCAACGCTGGATACAACCTCTCACCGGCACGCGACCCGCTGTGAGCACATCCTGTAACGCTTTCGCCGAACGCGACGATCCACTGGATGATCGTGCCGGACAGCCGACTACCCAGTGCCCTCCAAGGAGAGCGCTTCGGCCAAGGTGTGGTTGACTACACGAGCACAGCTGCGCCCAGCGCTCGCCGGGGCATGCCATGATGCAGTCCGACCTCCGAAAGGATGGGCCGAACAAAAGGATGAGGAAACAGGGATGAGGCTTGTTGACAGGTTTCGCGGCGCGGTACAGGGTATGCCGCGCCGGCTCGTGTTCGGGGCCGTTGCTGCGGCTCTGCTGCCGGGTGTGATCGGTGTCGCCGGGGGTTCGGCGACCGCTGGGGCGTTTTCCCGTCCCGGCCTCCCGGTCGAGTACCTGATGGTGCCGTCACCGTCGATGGGCCGCGAGATCAAGGTCCAGTTCCAAAGCGGTGGGCCGAACTCGCCGGCGATCTACATGCTGGACGGTCTGCGCGCCCAGGACGACTACAACGGCTGGGACATCAACACCCCCGCCTTCGAGTGGTACTACCAGTCCGGCCTGTCGATGGTCATGCCAGTGGGTGGACAGTCGAGCTGGTACACCGACTGGTACAAGCCGGCTTGCGGTAAGGCCGGCTGTTCCACCTACAAGTGGGAGACCTTCCTGACCAGCGAGCTGCCGCAGTACCTGCAGGCCAACAAGCAGGTCAAGCCCACAGGGAGTGCTGCGGTCGGGCTGTCGATGGCCGCGGCGTCGGCGCTGAACCTGGCGAACTACCACCCGCAGCAGTTCGTCTACGTTGGCGCAATGTCCGGCCTGATGGACCCCTCGCAAGGGATGGGGCCGTCGCTGATCAACCTGGCAATGGGTGACGCCGGTGGCTACAAGGCCGCCGACATGTGGGGTCCGAAGGAGGACCCGGCGTGGCAGCGCAACGACCCGTTGCTGAACGTCGGCAAGACGGTCGCCAACAACACCCGCCTGTGGGTTTACTGCGGTAACGGCAAGCCATCGGAGCTGGGTGGGGACAACCTGCCGGCGAAATTCCTCGAGGGCTTCGTGCGGACCAGCAACCTGAAGTTCCAGGACGCCTACAAGGCCGCGGGCGGTAACAACGCCGTGTTCAACTTCCCGGAGAGCGGCACGCACAGCTGGGAGTACTGGGGCGCTCAGTTGAACGCGATGAAGCCCGACGTTCAGCGGTCGCTTGGCGCGACGCCGAACACTGGCCCGGCGACCGGCGCCACCAACGCCGCCGCTACGGCTAGCCACGGCTAAGCGCTGGAATTGCACGGCTGACGGCGGCGACCCTTCCGGGTCGCCGCCGTTAGTCATTTCCGCCCATCCGCGCCCACGGCGTGTGGTTCACTACCTTCCGGGACGGGGCGGGCTTGGTAGAGCGAGATACGAGCGAGGTGGACATGAGGGGCCTGTCGACGCTGCTGCGAGTGCTGTGGGCCGCTGTGCTGACCGTCGGGTTGTGGGGCATCGGTGCGACGCACCTCGGGTCGGCTCATGCAGCGGGCTACGAGTCGCTGATGGTGCCGTCGGCGGCCATGGGCCGCGACATCCCGGTGGCGTTTATGGGCGGCGGGCCCCACGCGGTGTATCTGCTCGACGCGTTCAACGCCGGCCCCGACGTCAGCAACTGGGTGACCGCGGGCAACGCGATGAACACCCTGGGCGGTAAGGGCATCTCGGTGGTCGCACCCGCCGGCGGCGCGTTCAGCATGTACACCAACTGGGAGCAGGACGGCAGCAAGCAGTGGGAGACCTTCCTGTCCAGCGAGCTGCCCGACTGGCTGGCGGCCAACAAGGGCCTGGCCCCCGGTGGCCACGCCGCCGTCGGCGCCTCACAGGGCGGATACGGCGCGATGGCGCTGGCCTGCTTCCACCCCGACCGGTTCGGCTACGGCGGATCGCTGTCGGGGTTCCTGTACCCGTCGGAGACCACCACCAACGGCGCCATCACGGCCGGCATGGCGCAGTACGGCGGCGTCGACAGCTACGGCATGTGGGGTGCGCCGCAATTGGGTCGGTGGAAATGGCACGACCCGTACGTGCACGTCGGGATGTTGGCGGCCAACAACAGCCGGGTATGGGTCTACGCTCCGGCCGCCGGGGCGGGCAGCGACCAGGCCGCCATGATCGGGCAGGCCGACCAGGCGATGGGCAACAGCCGGATGTTCTACCAGGAGTACCGCAACGCCGGCGGACACAACGGGCACTTCGAATTCCCGGCCGGCGGGGACAACGGCTGGGGGTCGTGGAGCGCGCAGCTGGCCGCGATGTCCGGCGACATCGTCGGCGCCATCCGCTAACACCTGCAGCACTGCCGCACCCGGAGCCGGTGCGGCGAGCCGGTACCGTGAAGGAGTCCAGCAGCCGGTACGACGGCCGTGCACGGCCGACGACATCCGACCGACTCTGCTAGCGGGAGAACATGGTTAACAGATCGCGGGGTAATTCCCAGCGCAGACGCCACCGCGTCCTCGCGTTGATCGCCGCGGCTGCCGTGGCGCTGGTCGTGGCGTTGGTCATCACCGTCGTCGTGGTTCTCGTCCGGCAGCGGCAGGGGCCGCCGAGCGCGGTGCCGCCCAGCATCGTGCCACCACCCAGCACCTCGGGCCGCGCGAAGAAGCCGCGTCCGGCGTTCCAGGACGCCAGCTGCCCCGACGTGCAGTTGATCTCCGTTCCGGGTACGTGGGAGTCCTCGCTGCAGCTTGATCCGCTCAACCCGGTGCAGTTTCCGATGGCGTTGCTGCTCAACGTGACCCGACCGATCACTCAGCAGTTCGACTCCAGCCGGGTCGAGGTGTACACCGTTCCCTACACCGCGCAGTTCCACAACCCGCTGAGCGGCGACACCCAGATGTCGTACAACGACAGCCGGGCCGAGGGCACCCGCGCGGCGGTCAAGGCGATCACCGACATGAACGACAAGTGCCCGTTGACCAGCTATGTGCTGATCGGCTTCTCGCAGGGGGCGGTGATCGCCGGGGACATCGCCAGCGACATCGGCAACGGCCGCGGACCCGTCGACGACGACCTGGTGCTGGGTGTGACGTTGATCGCTGATGGCCGTCGAGAACAGGGCGTCGGTAAGGAGATCGGCCCGAACCCGCCGGGTGAGGGCGCCGAAATCACCCTGCACGAAGTGCCGGTGCTCGAACAGCTGGGCTTGACCATGACAGGCAAGCGGCCGGGCGGTTTCGGCGCGCTCAACAACCAGAGCAACGAGATCTGCGCGCCCGGCGACCTGATCTGCGCCGCACCACAGGAGGCGTTCAACATCGCCAACCTGCCGACCACGTTGGAGACCCTGGCCGGCGGCGCCGGGCAGCCGGTGCATGCGATGTACGCCACTACCCAGTTCTGGAATCTGGACGGGCAGTCGGCCACCGAGTGGACCTTGAACTGGACGCATGACCTGATTGAGAAGGCGCCGCATCCCAAACACGGATGACGCACCAGCGCACCGCAGCGATAACAGTTCGGTGACGCGGTACCTTCTGATTTGGTCCGGGACGGGGCGCCCCTTAACATGACCGAGAGTTTAAGAGAAAAATAAGAACCACTGTGCGCGGCATGGTCGGGGTCGACGCGGTGCAGACGGAGGAGAGTGGTCTGTACCATCTGTGAGGTTTAGCGTTCGCGGTGAGCGACGCGGGCGTAGCGTGCGGCCGACCGCCGGGCCACCCCGACATTTCGAAGCTTTTGACAGGAGACTGGCATGGCGTACCACAACCCGTTCATCGTCGACGGACACATCACGTTTCCTGACAACACCAACCTGGTGATGCACGTCGAACGGTGGGCTAAGGTGCGCGGCCAGAGGGTGGCCTACCGGTTCTGGGACTACTCCACCGAACGCGACGGTGTCGCTCGCGAAATATCATGGGTCGACTTCGCGGCCCGCAACCGCGCGCTGGGGGCGCGGCTGCAGCAGGTCACCAAACCCGGCGACCGCATCGCCATTCTGTGTCCGCAGAATCTGGACTACCTCGTCTCGTTCTTCGGCATCTTGTACGCGGGGCGGATCGCGGTGCCGCTGTTCGACCCGGCTGAGCCCGGCCATGTCGGTCGGCTGCACGCGGTGCTCGACGACTGCGCGCCGTCTGCAATCTTGACCACCAGCGACTCCGCCGAGGGCGTCAACAAGTTCTTCCGCTCCCGCCCGGCCAAGGAGCGGCCGCGCGTCATCGCCGTCGACGCGGTGCCCAACGAGGTTGCTGCCACCTGGGAGCCACCGCTCGACACGACCTTCGACACCATCGCCTACCTGCAGTACACATCGGGCTCTACCCGGGTGCCGACGGGCGTGGAAATCACCCACCTGAACCTGGCCACCAACGTTGTGCAGGTACTGAACTCGTTCGACGGCGAGGAAGGCGACCGGGGTGTGACCTGGCTGCCGTTCTTCCACGACATGGGGCTGATCACGATTTTGCTGACGCCCGTCCTCGGTCTGTCGCACACGTTCATGACGCCGGCCGCCTTCGTGCGTCGGCCCATCCGCTGGCTGCGTGAGCTGTCCCGGGTCGACGATGACTACCCCGGCGGGGTCTACTCCGTCGCACCGAACTTCGCCTTCGAGCACGCCGCGGTGCGCGGCGTACCCAAAGACGGCGAGCCACCACTGGACCTGCGCAACGTCAAGGCGATCCTCAACGGCAGCGAGCCGATCTCGGTGGCGTCGATGCGCAAGTTCCACGAGGCGTTCGGGCCATATGGCTTGCGCGACACCGTCATCAAACCGGCCTACGGTCTGGCCGAGGCGACTCTCTACGTCTCCAGCACTCCAACCAAGGAGGCGCCGACGGTCATCTACGTCGACCGGCAAGAACTCAACAACCACCGATTCGTCGAGGTCGATCCCGATTCGCCCAGCGCCGTCGCGCAGGTGTCCTGCGGCAAGATCGGCCTGGACGAATGGGCGGCGATCGTCGACGTCGACACGGCCAGTGAACTGCCCGACGGACAGATCGGTGAGATCTGGCTACACGGCAAGAACATGGGCATCGGCTACTGGAACCGGGAGCAAGAGACCCAGGAGACCTTTAAGAACATCCTCAAGTCGCGGACCAACCCGTCGCACGCCGAGGGCGCTCCCGACGACGCGTTATGGGTGCGCACCGGCGACTACGGCACCTACTACAAGGACAACCTCTACATCACCGGCCGCATCAAAGACCTCGTCATCATCGACGGTCGCAACCATTACCCGCAGGACCTCGAGTTCTCGGCGCAGGAAGCAAGCAAGGCATTGCGCACCGGCTTCGTCGCCGCCTTCTCGGTGCCGGCCAACCAGCTGCCCCAGGAGGTCTTCGACAACCCGCACTCCGGGCTCACCTACGACCCGGACGACACCTCCGAGCAGCTGGTGATCGTCGCCGAGCGCGCCCCCGGCACCCACAAACTCGACCCGCAGCCGATCAGCGACGACGTCCGCGCGGCGATCGCCGTCCGGCACGGGGTAACAGTGCGCGACCTTCTGTTGGTGCAGGCCGGAACCGTGCCGCGGACCTCCAGCGGCAAGATCGGCCGGCGCGCCTGCCGTGCCGCCTACATCGACGGCAGCCTGCGTCGTGGCACCGCATCACCAACCGCTTTCGCTGACCAAGGCTGACAAGCATGTCCGACACCGACATCGACACCCAAGAGACCCCGGCAACCGAGACCGCTTCTGCGCGCACCGATATGACTGTCGCCGAGATGCGGCGGTGGCTGCGCGAGTGGGTGGGCCAAGCCACCGGCAAGTCGCCGGATTCGATCGACGAATCGATCCCGATGGTGGAGCTCGGTCTGTCGTCGCGGGACGCCGTGGCGATGGCTGCCGACATCGAAGACCGCACCGGGGTCACACTCTCGGCCACGGTGGCGTTCCAGCACCCCACCATCGAGTCGCTGGCCACCTACATCGTCGAGGGCGAACCCGAAGCGGCGGCCGACGACGACGAGGACTGGTCGCGCCTTGCGCCGTCCGACCGGGTCGACATCGCGGTAGTGGGGCTGGCCACCCGCTTCCCCGGCGACATGGACACCCCGGAGGAAACCTGGCAGGCGTTGCTGGAGGGCCGCGACGCGATCACCGACCCGCCGGAGGGCCGCTGGTCGGAGTTCCTCGATGAGCCGCGCATCGCCGAGCGGGTCAGCAAGGCCCGCACCCGCGGCGGCTACCTCAACGACATCAAGGGCTTCGACTCGGAGTTCTTCGCGCTGTCGAAGACTGAGGCCGACAACATCGACCCGCAGCAGCGCATGGCGCTGGAGCTGACGTGGGAGGCGCTGGAGAACGCCCGCATCCCGGCCTCGAGCCTGCGCGGCGAGGCGGTCGGGGTGTTCATCGGCGCGTCGGTCACCGACTACGCCTTCCTGGCGATGTCCGACCCTACGGTCACTCATCCGTACGCGATCACCGGCAACGCGCACTCGATCATCGCCAACCGGGTGTCCTACTTCTACGACTTCCACGGGCCGTCGGTGGCGGTGGACACCGCATGCTCGAGTTCGCTGGTCGCCGCCCACCAGGCGGTGCAGGCGCTGCGCAGCGGCGAATGCGACGTGGCCGTCGCCGGCGGGGTGAACGCGCTGATCACCCCGGTGATCACGGTCGGGTTCGACGAGGTCGGCGGGGTGCTGGCACCCGACGGCCGGATCAAGTCGTTCTCCTCCGACGCCGACGGCTACACCCGCTCGGAGGGTGCCGGCATGCTGGTGCTCAAGCGCGTCGACGACGCCCGCCGCGACGGCGACCAGATCCTTGCGGTGATCGCCGGCAGCGCGGTCAACCACGATGGTCGCTCGAGCGGTCTGCTGATCCCGAACCCCGACGCGCAGGCCGACGTGTTGCGCCGCGCCTACAAGGACGCCGGCATCAATCCGCGCACCGTCGACTACATCGAGGCGCACGGAACCGGCACCATCCTCGGCGACCCGATCGAGGCGGAGGCGCTGGGCCGCGTCGTCGGCAAGGGCCGTCCGGCCGACAAGCCAGCGCTGCTGGGTGCGGTGAAAACCAACATCGGGCACCTCGAATCGGCGGCCGGGGTGGCCAGCCTGGCCAAGGTGGTGCTCTCGCTGCACCACGACAAGCTGCCGCCGTCGATCAACTACGCCGGGCCCAACCCGCACATCGACTTCAATGCGGTGCGCTTGAAGGTCGCCGACACGGTCAGCGACTGGCCGCGCTACAGCGGGTACGCGATCGCCGGGGTGTCCAGCTTTGGGTTCGGTGGTGCGAACGCGCACATGGTGCTGCGCGAGGTGCTGCCCCGCGACGTCGTCGAGCGTGACGAACCCGAATCGGAGCCTGAGGAAAAGGCTCAGACCAACGGCCAACCGGAGACGGTCGCTCCCGCGGAGGGTCGCTTCGACGAGTTCGGCGGGTTCATCGAGGAGCACCCGGCCGAATTCGAGGAACCCGAACTGCCTGGCCTGACCGACGAGGCTAAGCGGCTCAAAGAGGTTGCGCTGCAGGAGCTTTCGGAAGCTCAGCCAGCGACGCCGCTTGTGCCGCTTGCTATTTCGGCGTTCTTGACGTCGCGTAAAAAGGCCGCCGCCGCTGAGCTAGCCGACTGGATGGAAGGCCCCGAGGGGCAGGCGGCGTCGCTAGAGTCGATCGGCCGGGCGTTGTCACGACGCAACCACGGCCGCTCGCGCGCGGTGGTGCTGGCCCGTACCCACGAGGAGGCGATCAAGGGACTGCGTGCGGTCGCCGAGGGCAAGCAGGCGCCGAACGTCTACGCCGCCGACGGGCCCGTCACCAGCGGGCCGGTGTGGGTGCTGGCCGGATTCGGTGCGCAGCACCGCAAGATGGCCAAGAACCTCTACCTGCGCAACCCGGTGTTCGCGGAGTGGATCGACAAGGTCGACGCCTACGTGCAATTCGAGCGCGGCTACTCGATCGTCGAAATGATCCTCGACGACTCCGTCGACTACGGCATCGAGACCACCCAGGTCACCATCTTCGCGATCCAGGTCGCGCTCGGTGAGCTGCTCAAGCACCACGGCGCCCGCCCGGCCGCGGTGGTGGGCCAGTCGCTCGGTGAGGCGGCCGCCGCGTATTTCGCCGGCGGACTGTCGCTGGCCGATGCCACCCGGGCGATCTGCTCGCGCTCGCATCTGATGGGCGAGGGCGAGGCGATGCTGTTCG
>NZ_DASRBZ010000128.1:0-3665 GCF_035653355.1 Mycobacterium sp.
GCTTTCGACGATCCGCGAGAGGTGATGATCCTCCAGCAGATCGACAACGACGCCAATGCGCGGCGCTGGATCGACCATCCGGATGCGGCGGCGGAGTGGATGGACGGTGCGGGGAGGGGCGCCTACCCGCCGATGTTCATCGGTCGATTCCTTCACATGATGCGGATCGACGAGACGCACTGATCGGAACCAGCCGATGTATGTGTGCCTGTGCAACGGTGTCACCAGCCAGACCGTGGCCGACGCCGTCGCCAACGGCGCATCGACCACGAAGAAAGTCGCCGAGGCATGCGGCGCGGGCGCGGAGTGTGGCCGCTGCCGACGCACCGTGCGGGCGATCATCGCCTCCTCACGCACCGAATACAAAGCGCGGCAACGCTAACCGTGCGTTATCGGCGCGGGCTGCCGTCCGGCGATGTGGGCCGCGCGAGTTCGGCGAGCAGGTCGGGCACGTCGAAGCGGGGCACGACGACTTCGATGAACACCATCCGGTCTTGGTGTTCGGCGGCGGCGGTCAACGCATCGTCGAGCTCGCCGTAGGTCTGCGCCCGAAAAGTGAGGTGGTTCGTGACCCCCAGTGCGCGCGGCACGTCGGCCCACGTCCAGCTCGCAATGTCGTTGTAGCAGGCGGTTTTTCCGTGTATCGCCCGTTCGACCGTGTACCCGTCGTTGTTGACCACTACGATGACCGGCGTCAGGCCTTCACGGGAGAAGACGCCCAGCTCCTGGACGGTCAACTGAGCGGCGCCGTCGCCGATCAGCAGCACCGTCCGGCGATCCCGATGAGCCAGGCCAGCCCCGAGTGCGGCGGGCAGCGTGTAGCCGATCGATCCCCACAGTGGTTGGCCGATAAACGTCACACCCTGCGGAAGCCGGTGGCACGCCATCCCGTAAAAAGACGTGCCCTGGTCGGCGAGCACCACGTTGCCCGGCGTCAACGCGGCAGAAAGCCTGTCCCACAAGATCTTCTGATTCAACGGTTGCTCTCGCGGCGGATGCTCCACCGGGCCGCCGTCCGATGCCCGCGTGACCGGCGGAGACGTGATTCCGCGGCGAGCGACAATCGTAGCCAGCGCATCCAGTGCGGCCGACATTTCCAGCGGGGCGAACACCTGGCCCGCCACAGTGGTCTGATCCACGCCGACGTCGATGGTGCGGGCCGGGTCGATGCGCTGGCTGAAGAAGCTGCTGACCATGTCGGTGAACACCACGCCGGCCGTGACCAGCACGGGTGCTTCCTCGATCGCGCGGCGCACCGGCTCGGCGCTGGCTGCGCCCACGTAGATGCCGAGGAAGTTCGGGGCGCTCTCATCGACCAGGCTCTTGCCCCACATCAAGGTCGCATGCGGCACCACATCGGCCGACAGCAACGCCTCGAGTTGGGGAATTGCGTCGAGGCGATGGACGAGGTAATCGGCGAGCACGGTGACTTGGTGATCGGCGATGAGTTTGGTTGCGGCGTCGACGAAGAGCGAGAGTGCTCGGGGGCTCGTACCGCCGGTATAGCGCGGCAGCGGGGCCGCGGGCGGTTCCGCCGGAAAGCGCGCCACGTCGGTGGCCATCAGGATGTAGCCGGGTTGTTTTTGTTCCCGCACTTCCGCAAGCACCCGGTCGATCTCCCTGGTGGCAGTTGCCGGCATGAGCGCCGCTTGGGCACAAGTGATTTCGCGGCTGATCCGCAGGAAGTGCTCGAAGTCGCCGTCGCCGAGTGAATGGTGCAGCGCCCGACGCGTGCCCTGAGCGTCTTTGGACGGGCCGCCGACGATGTGCACCACCGGCACGTGCTCGGCGTAGCTGCCGGCGATCGCGTTGGCCGCCGACAGCTCACCAACCCCGAATGTGGTGACCACAGCAGACATTCCGCGCAGCCGCCCGTAACCGTCTGCGGCATACCCGGCGTTCAGCTCGTTCGCGTTGCCGACCCAGCGAAGAACCGGATGTGCGATGACGTGGTCGAGAAATTCGAGGTTGTAGTCGCCGGGCACACCGAAGATTTCGGAGACGCCGAGTTCCGCGAGCCGATCGAGCAGATAGTCACCGACCGTGTAGGAGGAATCTTCGGCGTCACTCACGACCACGACCGTACCCTCGGCCAAAAACACCCCGGGGACTGCCGCGTCTGGCTATGGTGCGGGCCATGGCAATCAAGGAAACTCGCGAAGTCGTCATCGAAGCAAGCCCTGAGGAGATCCTCGCCGTCATCGCCGACCTGGAATCGCTGACCGAGTGGTCGTCGGCGCACCAGAGCTCCGAAGTGGTCGAGAGGGGAGATGACGGCCGGCCGAAGGTGGCCCGGATGAAGGTCAAGGCGGCCGGCATCACCGACGAGCAGGTGGTGGCCTACACCTGGGGCGACAACACTGTGAGCTGGACGCTGGTCAGCGCCAGTCAACAGCGCGCGCAGGACGCGGTCTACACCCTGACACCGGAGGGCGACAAGACCCGGGTGAAGTTCGACATCACCATCGACCCGATGGTGCCGCTGCCCGGCTTCCTGCTCAAGCGGACCATCAAAGGGGTGATGGACACCTCGACCGAGGGATTGCGCAAGCGTGTGCTGAGCGTCAAGAAGGGTGGTTAGTGACCGGACCTTTGGCCGGGGTGCGGGTCATCGAACTCGGTGGCATCGGGCCGGGACCACATGCGGGGATGGTGCTCGCCGACCTGGGCGCCGATGTGGTGCGGGTGCGCCGGCCCGGCGTGGCGATCGCAAGCGCGGCGAAGCCGGGCGAAGCGGGTCGCCACCAAGCACGCGTCACGATGCCGCCCGAGGACCGCGACTTGGTGCACCGCGGTAAACGCATCGTCGATCTGGATGTCAAGGCGCAGCCGCAGGCGCTGCTGGGGTTGGCCGCCAAGGCCGACGTGTTGCTCGACTGTTTTCGGCCCGGCACCTGCGAGCGGCTCGGCATCGGTCCCGATGACTGTGCGGCGGTCAATCCCCGGCTGATCTTCGCCCGCATCACAGGGTGGGGACAGGAGGGACCGCTGGCCGCGACCGCGGGCCACGACATCAACTACCTGTCGGCCACCGGGGTGCTGTCCGCGCTCGGCTATCGCGACCGCCCGCCGCTGCCGCCACTAAACCTGGTCGCCGATTTCGGCGGCGGTTCGATGCTGGTGCTATTGGGCATCGTCGCCGCACTCTACGAACGAGAGCGGTCGGGCAAAGGGCAGGTCATCGACGCCGCGATGGTGGACGGCGTCAGCATGCTGGCGCAGATGATGTGGACGATGAAGTCGACCGGCGCCCTGCGCGACGAACGCGAATCGTTCCTGCTCGACGGCGGCGCCCCGTTCTACCGCTGCTATGAGACCGCTGACGGCAAGTACATGGCCGTCGGCGCCATCGAACCGCAGTTCTTCGCCGAGCTGCTGAGCGGTCTCGGGCTGAGCGCCGACGACGTGCCGGGGCAGTTGGACATCGGCGGTTATGGACGGATGCGCGAGATCTTCACCGCACGTTTCGCTGGCAAGACCCGCGACGAGTGGACCGAGATTTTCGCCGGCACCGACGCGTGCGTCACGCCGGTGTTGACGTGGAGCGAAGCCGCCGCCCACCCCCACATGACCGGACGTGGCACGGTGATCAACGTCGACGGCGTCGAACAGGCGGCGCCGGCGCCGCGGTTCTCCCGCACGGCCGCCGGAGCCGTTGGACCACC
>NZ_DASRBZ010000129.1:0-9471 GCF_035653355.1 Mycobacterium sp.
CGAACAGCAGGTCCGGGTCAGCGCTTGACTGCGGGCCTGCGGCGGCGGCGCTGAGCTCCCAAACACGTTGCAAGGTCACAGATCCCAGCAGCTTGAGAATGTCTGCTTCCGGGCTGGGGCGGTCGGCGAGTTCGTTGTTCAGTGCCCGGTATCCGGTGGCCCGCAGAGCTTCGGCGTCGGCGAGCAGCGACCCCAGCTCGGCGTAGATGTCCTCGCCTTCCGGCGCGAGCGGGCGTGTTTGTACAGTGGTCGCCGGCGTGTCGGCGTACAAACACGCCCGCTCGCGCACTTGGCGCACAGATTCGAGTCCGCGCTGGATTTCCACCCAGTTCATCACCCAGATCATCTGGCGTTCGTGGTGCAATGACGACAACGCGACCTGCCAGCCGCCGTCCAGCGGCCCCAAGAGGTTGGCTACCGGCACCTCGACGTCGTCGAGGAACATCTCGCAGAACGTCTCGTCGGAGATCGACGCCATGCGGATCGGGTTGATGCTTACCCCCGGCGACTGAAGGTCGAGGATCAGGCACGAAATACCACGGTGTTTCGGTGCGGCTGGGTCAGTGCGGGCGTACAGCGTGCACCACCGCGAGAGATGCGCCTGCGTCGTCCAGATCTTGCGGCCGTTGACCCGGAACACCTCACCATCACGCTCGGCGCGGGTCCGCAAGCCGGCGAAGTCCGAACCGGCTTCAGGCTCCGACATTCCCAGTGCCCACCACTCGTCGCCGCGTAGCAGCGGCACCAGCAGGCGATCGATCTGCTCAGGAGTGCCGAACTGGCGAATCGCGGGCGCGGCGACATTAGGGCCGGCGATGTTGGGGAGCTTGGGCGCCGAGCGCATCGCCGCTTCGAGCCGGATCTCCATCGCCGCCCGCACGTCGAGCGAGCGCCCTCCGTGTTCGCGTGGCCACGTCGGCTGCAGCCACCCGGCTTCGAACGCCGCGCGCTGATACTCGCGACGCAGCGTGAGATCCCAACGGTATTCGCGATACCGCTCCCGGTAGTCGCGCGGCAAGAACTCGGTCAGCCAGGCGGCGAACTGCGCAACCACTTCCGGCGTTTCAGTCGTTGTCACCGTGTACCCCTGGCGAATTGGTGCCCCACAGCGTGGTAGAGCGCGCGACTGTCACCGAGCGCCGCGGCGCGTTGCCACGCATGCCGCAGGTAGAGATGGATGTCATGCTCCCAGGTTTGGGCGATCGCGCCGTGCACCTGAACCGCGGTGCGTGCACAGCTCAGTGCCGCATCCCCTGCGGCGGCCTTGGCCAGCGCGGCGGCAGTCCAGCCGGCTTCTGCGGTGGTGGCCGGATCATCGAGGCGAGCGGCCGCCGCATAGGTCAGGCTGCGGGCGCGCTCCACACTGACGTAGTTGTCGGCCAACGCGTGCTTGATCCCTTGAAAGGCGCCGATCGGCTTGCCGAACTGTTGCCGCGACTTCGCATGCTCGACGGAGCGGGCCAGAGCGGCACTGGCGACGCCGATGAGATCGGCGGCCGCTGCGAGCAGCGCTGGCGCCAAGGCATATTCGAGGTCCACCGGGGCGGTGACGAGCGGTTCGGTGTCCATCTCGACATCGGCCAGCGGTTGCGCGGGATCGGTGCAGTCGGCTGGGTGAATCCTGATGCTGTCGCCGCCGCGCACGACCGCGGCCATCACGCCGTCGTCGTCGGCGGCCAAGGTGACAATCAACTCGGCGCGGGAGACATCTGGAACCGCAACGGCGCGTCCGCGCAGTCGCCCGCCCTGCAGTGTCATCGGCACGCCGGGCAGCCGTTGCCCCGGCGGATGGACAGCGAGCGTGGCGACGACGCCGCCGGCGATTTCGCTCAATGGTTGCTTACCTGCCGGACCGCTCGACCGCAAGACGCCCGCCGCGAGACCGACGCTGCTCAGCAACGGAATCGGAGCGATTGCGGCGCCGCATTCCTCCATCACCACGACGCGGTCAACGATGCCGAATTCCCCGTCGGGCGCGGCAAGCTCGGTCCAGCCCAGGTCGACGACGGTCTTCCACAGCGCGCGCCAGCGTTCGGGATCGGTCATCGCTTGCCGGGCGACATCGGGCGGGCACTCGGTATGCAGAACGTCGCGCACGCTGTCGCGTAGCGCGAGTTGCTCGGAATTCAGCCCAACATCCATAAGACCCCTAACATCATAAAAATAGTAAACTAGCGATGCAGGCGTCAATCGGTGTGATAGCGCGCCGCTGGGCGGCTGCCGCGCCCCGTACGATCCGCGTGTGACCCGAAAACCCGCCGAGGAGCAGCGTCTGCGCGACCTCGCGCGGCTGCGCCGCGTCCGCGACCGGATCGACCGGGAGTACGCGCAGCCGCTGGACGTCGAAGCGTTGGCGCGTGGCGTGAATATGTCGGGCGGGCACCTGTCTCGTGAGTTCCGGCTCGCCTACGGCGAATCGCCATACTCCTATCTGATGACTCGGCGCATCGAGCGCGCGATGGCGCTGTTGCGTCGGGGCGATCTCAGCGTCACTGAAGTCTGTTTCGCGGTCGGCTGCTCCTCGCTTGGCACGTTCAGCACGCGGTTCACCGAGCTGGTCGGGATACCGCCGAGCGTGTACCGGGCACGGACGGAACACCTGACGGCGGGGATGCCGTCGTGTGTGGAGAAACAGGTGACCAAACCGATCAGGAATCGAGAAGCGCCCGCCGTCGATCTGCATTTAGCGTGACGGTCATGGACATCACCATTCACTCGAGCATGCTCCCGCACGACGACCCGGAGGCCTCACTGGCGTTTTACCGCGACATTCTCGGCTTCGAGGTGCGCCTCGATGTCGGCAACGGCAAGATGCGCTGGATTACGATCGGCCCGCCCAATCAGCCTGATACGTCCATCGTCCTGCACCCGCCGACCGCCGCCCCGGGACTTACCGATGAGGAGCGCCGGGTCATCGCCGAGATGATGGCCAAGGGCACCTACGGCATGATCGTGCTGGCAACCAAGGACCTCGACGGCACCTTCGAGCGGCTGCAGGCCGGCTTACAAGCCGGACGAGTCGAGATCGTCCAGGAGCCAACCCAGCAGCCGTATGGGGTACGTGACTGTGCGCTGCGCGATCCCGCCGGCAATATGGTCCGCATCCAGGAGTTGGGCTAGAGGGTAAACGTCACCGCCGCTGCGCCGCCCTTCGGCGAGCCTCGGTCGGCACTATCGGTGGCCGAGCGAACGGGCCGCGGCGCACCGCGTGCATCCGGATCTCGGGCAGATCCACCGACGGGTCCACGGTGTCGAGCCACGCGACGGCATCGGCGACATCGGCGACCTGGATGGCGTGCATCTCGAACGGGACGTCTTGCAGCATCTCGGTTTCCACCGGTCCCGGCGTCACAATGTGGACGGCGATACCGTCACGGTCCACCTCCAGCGCCAGCGCTCGGGCGAATGCGTTCATACCGGCCTTCGACGCCGAGTAGGCGGTTCGGGCCATCATTGGCTCGTGTGCCGCCGACGAGGAGATAAACACCAGGCGTGAGCCCGCCCGCATCCGAGGCAAGACCGCGGACGTCACCACGAAGCACGAGTCGAGGTTGGCGGACATAATGGCCTGCCACTGCTCGAAAGTCTGCTTGCGTGCATAGGTTCCGCCCAGCATCCCGGCCGCGTGCACGACGAGATCGATGGTCTCCAATGCGCTTATTGCGCTAAAGAATCCGAACGGATCCGACGCGTCGGCCACGATATAGCGCGCGCCGATCTCCTCGGCTGCGGCCCGCAACGGGTCTTCGCGGCGTGCGCACAGCACCACGTCATAGCCGAGCTCGCACAGCTTTCGTCCGCAGGCCTTGCCGATTCCACCGCTGCCACCGGTGACCAATGCAGTTCTCACGGTTCCCGTTCGCGAGTCTTCGATCTACAGACGGCGGGCGTCCCGCGGCCGCGACAGAGCCTGCGGCGACAGCGCATAAATCCGTTGATCCGGCCGGCCGGCTAACACGTGGGTCTGCGTGTCGGCGAGGTGACGGGCCGCCACCCGGCGCGCGCGGTCGACGTCACCTGCCTCGATCATCTCGGTCAGCTTGACGTGTGTGTTGAGTGCGGCACGGCGCTTGGCCAGCGAGGGATAAGTGCCGTGCGCCGCACTCTCGTTAGCCCATTGCTGCTCGTGGCTGGTCCATAGCGTCTCCAGCGTGCCCACCACCGCGATGATGGTCTGGTTTCCGCACCCACGGACCAGGGCATCGTGGAATTGCCGGCCGATTTCGGTGAATTCGCGACCGTCATCGAGGTGGGTGGCCATTGCGTCGTTGATCTGCTTGAGGTCGGGCACCAGCGTGTCGGCCCGGTCGGGCCGCTGGGCCGCCAGCGCCGCGCAAGCAGGTTCGAGTTCCAGCAGCGCCGCACCGAGGTCGGACACCTTGACGTATTCGCTTTGCAACAACAGCCCGAGCATGTAGGCGGCGCTGGTCTTGGCCGGCGCATGCACGACGGCGCCGCCCCGGTTGCCGCGCCGAACCGAGACCAGACCCTCGGTCTCCAAAATCCGCAGCGCTTCCCGCAGGGACACGAGGCTGACATTGAATTGCTCGACGAGCACTTCTTGTCGCGGCAACAGATCACCGTCGGCCAGTTCGCCGTCGATGATCTGACGCCGCAACTCGTCTGCGACGATCTCGGCGATCCGCGGCGCCGACAACCGACGGCGCGCCTCTGGGCCGACTCCCAGCGTGGTCATCTGATCCTCGCAGCGATACACGGATAAAGATGGTGCGGTCTCCGGCGACCGCGCGATAAATTCGTATCTTAGCAGTGATCGCATAATAGCCGTGCTGATCGCTCGCCGACGTGGACGGTCGCGGGCCCTATGCTGGCGAAGTCATTACGATCACCAGGAAACGACGCGGACGGATGTAGGGTGAGCGAGGCGCTGGACGGCCGACCGACACCGCTTGACAGCTTGCGTGTCATCGAGATCAGTGACCGCATTGCCGGCAGTTACTGCGGGAAGCTTCTGGTGGACGCCGGCGCGGAAGTGCGTAAAATCGAACCGCCGCAAGGAGATCCGCTGCGCCGGTTCACCGCCAGCCGCTCACCCGTGCCAGCTGGTGCCGACTCACCACTGTTCAGCTACCTTAACGCCGGCAAGCGCAGCCTGACGATCCCGGCTTCCGACAAGCGCTTTCGCGCCGAACTCGCCGCCGCCGACGTTGTGCTGGTCACCGCCACCCGGTCGCAAGCAGCCAAGCTCGGCATCGATCCGCAGCAGTTGCTGGCGGATTCGCCACATGCTGTCATGGTCACGATTTCCGACTTCGGCTGGACCGGTCCGTACGCCGAGCGTGCGGCCAGCGAGTTCACGCTTCAGGCCTGGGCGGGCTCGACCGGTTTCCGCGGCGACCCCGCCGGCCCGCCGATCGCGATCGGCGGCGACCTGGGGGAATACATGGGTGGGGTGTTCGCCGCGTTCGGTGCACTGGCGATTCGCCGCCGCGTTGAGCGCGGCGGTGCCGGTGAGCACTTGGACCTGTCCATGCTCGAAGCCATCACGCTGATGCAAAGCAGCGAGTGGCTGCATTCGCAGCTGCTGCAGGTGCCGCCGGTGACGCGAACCATCGAAGTACCCTCGATCGAGCGTGCCAAGGACGGCTACGTCGGCATCACCATGGTGACCGGTCAACAGTGGCTCGACTTCGCCGCAATGGTCGACTGCCCACAGCTGACCGAGATTCCGCAGCTGCGTTTTCAGATCGGCCGGTGGGAATACCGCGATCTGATCCGTGAACTCATCGGCCCGTGGTTGGCTGAACGCACCGTCGAGGAGATCGTCGAACTGGGGCAGCTGTTTCGGCTGCCGATCGCACCGTTGGGCAACGGCTCGACCATCCGCGACATGGCGTATGTGCGCGATCGCGGTGTGTTCGTGTGCAACCCTGCAGGTTTCCATCAGCCGCGGCCGCCGTGGCTGATGTCGCGCTGTCGACCGGCACCGCTGGGACGTGCGCCCTCCCTGGGCGAAGACAACGAATCTCTTTGGCAGCCAAGCAATTTCAATGGCAACCCACCGGATGGGCGGTTGCCGCTCGAGGGTGTTCGGATTGTCGACCTCACGGCCTTCTGGGCCGGTCCGGCCGCGACCCACCTGCTTGCTGCCTTCGGCGCCGACGTGGTCAAGGTGGAGTCGATCCAGCGTCCCGACGGCATCCGGTATTCGGGGGGCATGCGCACCGACGTCGACGACTGGTGGGAATACGGCTGGGTTTTCCACGCCATGAACACCAACAAGCGCTCGGTGACACTGGATTTGACGTCCGAAGACGGTCGGCGGCTGTTCAAGACTCTGGTGGCCGGCGCCGACGTGGTGATCGAGAACTTCTCTCCCCGGGTGATGGACCACTTCGGGTTGACCGCACAAGCCATGCTGGCGGTGAATCCGAAGCTCGTCGTCGCTCGGATGCCCGCGTTCGGTTTGGAAGGTCCGTGGCGCGACCGCGTCGGATTTGCCCCGACCATGGAGCAGATCGCCGGGCTGGCATGGGTGACCGGTTTGCCCGACGGGCCGCCTGTCGCCCCCCGCGGAGCCTGCGATCCACTGGCCGGGGTACACGCCGCATTCGCGGTGCTGGCCGCGCTCGATTTCGCGGAGCGAACAGGAGACGGTCAGCTCGTCGAGTTGCCGATGATCGAAGCGGTGCTGAATGTCACTGCCGTTCAGCCGATTGAATCGGAAGTCTTCGGGGTGACATTGAGCCGGGAAGGCAACCGCGGTCACGGTTGGGCGGTTCAGAACCTCTATCGCTGCGCTGGGGACGACGAGTGGATCGCCGTCACCGTGGCCACTGATGAGCAGTGGCGCGCGCTGGTCGAGCTGGGCCGGCCGTCATGGAGCGACGACGCCGGCCTTGCCACCGTGGCTGGCCGGCGTGAGCGCGTCGACGACATCGACCGCCGCCTGCAGGAGTGGTTCGCCACCCAGGACCCGGCCGCCACGGTGGAGCGCCTGGCCGAGGCAGGCGTTCCCGCCGCACCCGTGGTGTCGCCCTCGTTGGTGACGGAGAACGCGCAACTGCGCGAGCGCAGGTTCTTCGAATCGCTCAATCACCCGCGTACCGGCACCGGCTGGTATCCGCGTCCGCCGTTCGCGCCGCTGGCCGGCCAATCCCGGTGGTTGCGGCGGACGCCGCCGACGCTCGGTGAGCACAATGACGAGGTGCTGCGCGAACTGTGCGGCCTGTCCGAAGCCGATCTGGAGCGGTTGACGGCAAGCGGGGTGATCGGGAACCGGCCCAAGGGCGCGTGACGCAGCCGCGATGGTGGGCAGACCGGTTAGCAGCGGATTATTCGGGTGGCCGCTGGGGTACGTCAGGTGAGTCCCCGACACCGACATGGCCGTGGGTTCAACGAATCGTTTGTCGGCGCGGCATTTACGTCCGGCGAAAACCGGTGGGCGTGGGTGCCGCGGCGGTCAACGTTTGCGACCACAGTAAGGACAGTCATATGAGCGACCCCGAAGCGATCGTCCAACAACTCCGGCACACGCTCGACAAAGAACACGGCCTCGCGGATTTGCTCGAGCGGTCTTTGGTGAAGGCCCGGGAACAGGCCGAAGCAGAACTGAAACCAGAGCTGTTCGCAGCGCTGGAGTGGCCCACCGATATCGGTGAATACGAGGGCTACCTCAAGCGCTTCATCAGATGGGTGCCCCACGAGTCGAACGCCGATGCCTGGAAGAACGAAAAGAGGCAGGCGCAAGAGGTCAGCGACCGGATGTCACACTTCTACTTCCTGGCCTCTCAGAAGATTGACGGACAGGCACTACAGAACTCCGGGATCTTCCGGGAGTGGATGAGCGAATTCGCCCGCCAGTGGGGCAGTTTCCTGGACACACCCGAGTCATTCAGCCCGGAAGTCTTGCAGTCGTTCATCGAGAATGCCCCGGAGTACCGCATCCATGAGTCCCTGATCGACGGCGTGCCAAATGCGCCCAGCGGCTGGTTGACGGCCAACCAGTTCATCGCCCGCGAAATCAACGGCGGGCTGCGTCCGATCGCTGAACCCTCCAACAACTTGGTGGTCACCTCGCCGGCGGACTGCCAATACCAGCACCTCTACGACATCGACGCCGACTCAAACATCCCGGCCACCCCGGTCAAGAACGAGAAGTACGGCAACATCAAACAGCTCATGGAAGGCAGCGCCTACAGCGAAAGCTTTGCCCGCGGCACATTCGTGCACTACATGCTGCCGGTGCATGCCTACCACCGCTACCACTTGCCCGTCGGGGGTCTGGTCAAGGAATCCTTCCGGATCAACGGCAAAGTCTTCATGCAGGTCGGCCTCGGCAGCGGCGAGTTCGCCGCCAGCGACAGCGCCAGCAGTGGATACGAGTTCTCGCAGACCCGCGGAGTGGTCACTATCGACACCTCCGCGTCTGACGCGGGCGACATCGGCATCGTCGCGGTCATCCCGGTAGGGATGGCGCACGTGTCGTCGGTGGTGCTGACCGCGGTAGAAGGCAAGCACATGGCCAAAGGCGAAGAGTTCGGCTACTTCCAGTTCGGCGGCTCGGACATCATCATCCTGTTTCAGGAGGGGGTTGATCCCCAGATCGACACCAGCGAGGAGTTCCGGTTCGTCGGCACCCCGGTAGCGCGCTGTAAGCCTCGGTCCTCCTAACCCGCCCGCGGGAAGTAGTGCTTAGCTATGGGTATCGAACTACTCGTAAGCGTGAGGAGCATCCGATGCGGGTGATTGTCGACGAATCGTTGTGCGAAGCCAACGGGTTCTGTGAATCACTGGCTCCGGACATCTTCGAACTGGGCGACGCCGAGGTAGTGCAGATCGCTGACGCGCCGGTGCCGCAGGACCGCGTGATCGACGTGCGCGCCGCAGTCGACCAGTGTCCGAAGGCGGCGCTGCGGATCGTCGACTGAGTACTAGCGAGCCGTCAGCGAGATCGCCATCTCGTCGTAGATCTGCATGTTGGTGATCAGGTTAGGGTGGGCCACCTTCGGCGGTCCGACGGCGATGTTGTCGCAGCGCAGCAGCAGCTCGTCGAATACGGCGCGCAGCTCCGCACGGGCCAGCATCGCGCCCAGACAATGGTGCGGCCCGCCGCCGCCGAATGCGACGTGCGGGTTGGGTTGACGGCCGATGTCGAACCGGAACGGGTCCTCGAAGACCTCCTCGTCGCGATTGGCCGAGCGCAGCATCGATACCACTCGGTCGCCCTTGGGGATGTGCTGGCCGTCCATCTCGACGTCAACCTTGGCGGTGCGGGTCCAGTACGCCACCGGGGTAGCCCAGCGCAGCACCTCTTCGACCGCGATGGGGCGCAGCGCCTCCTCGTCGCGGTAACGCTCGATTTGTTCCGGGTTTGCGACGAACGCCTGCAACCCGGAGGCAAGTGCGTTCTTGGTGGTGTCACTGCCGGCGAAGGCCAGCACGAAGAAGAAAATCTCGAGCTCGTTGGCGGGCAGCCGAAACTTCTCGCCGTCATCTCCGGTGATCTCG
>NZ_DASRBZ010000130.1:0-13418 GCF_035653355.1 Mycobacterium sp.
TGCTCGTCGGCCGCGACGGCGATCGCCACCCAGCTGTCAAGCCGTCCGAACTCGTCGACATCGGCGGTCAGGTAGAGGTTTTGCGGCGCCGCAGTAGGTCCCCGGTTGCCAGCGCGTTCCAACAGTGCACCGTACGCCGAGTACTCGATGACCTGCTCGGCGGCGATATTGAGGGCGGCATCGACCATCGCCGCTTCCACCATCACGCCCTGACCTGTGCGACGGCGATGCTCCAGCGCCACCAGCAATGCACTGACTGCGTGTATGCCAGCGTTGGGGTCACCGATTGTATAGGGCTCGTAGGGATTCCGGTCGGGATATCCTGTCAGCCAGCTCAACCCGGCGGCTGCTTCGATGACGTATGCGAAGGCTGGGTTGTCACGCCACGGCCCGTCGAGACCGAATCCCGGCATCCGCAGCAGTATCGCGTCGGGCCGAATTGCTTGGACAGCGGCAAAGTCCAATCCGATCTGGTCCAGCACCCGGGGGGTGAAGTTCTCGACGATCACATCGCACGCTGCCACCATGCGGCGCAACAGCTCTCGGCCGCGTTCGCTTTGCAGGTCGAGCGTCAAGCCTTTCTTGTTGGTGTTGAGCGCCGAGAAGATCGGCGACCTCTCCCACCACTGTTCTTCGGTGATGGGTATGCCGGCGATGAGCCGGGTGCCGTCGGGACGGCGGGTCGACTCCACATGGATGACGTCGGCGCCGAGCAGTGCCAGGAAGTGCGTGCTGCACGGGCCGGCCCAAAACGTCGTCATATCCAGAACGCGAAGCCCGGCAAGCGGCAAGCTGTGCCCAGTCTCAGTCTCCAGACGCACCGCGGGTAGGTGTGACTGGCGATACTGCGCGGTGTGCTCCCCGAGCCGCGGCGCGGGCTGCGGCGAGCGAAGCGAGGCGGGCTGCATGCGGTAGGGCGGACTCGGTTGGTGAAAGCCGCCGCGTGGATTGCTGACAAAGGAGCCGCGGGCCTTGAAGTGGTCCAAGTCGGCGATCGTAACACCGTTGGCCACCGGGGCGTTGGGAATCCTGAAGGCCGTTGCCAGTTCCCGTATCTCGTCGACGGTGTGGTCGCGCACCCACGCGTAGAGCTCGTCGGCTTTGTCATTGGCCTGCTCAGTGATCGAGAGCGGCGATTCCTCGTCGATCCAGTCGTCGTGGCCGGTCATCGCGCATAGGTCGAACCACTGCTGGGCGGTGCCGCAGCCGAGGTCGACCAGACCGTCTTTGGCGCGTGCGATACCAGGCACGGTCAACTTCCGCGCATCGCGCCACGGCCGGCCCAGCATCTCGAAGTAGGTGACGGGGTAATAGGTGAGGCCGAGAATTTGGGTCTCCAGCATAGACAGGTCGACAACCTGGCCACCGCATCGCCGGCAGGCAAGCGTTACCGCGCTGGCGTAGGCTCCGGCCAGGTATTCCCCGACCTGGCCGCCCACGAAAACCGGTGCGCGATCAGGTGATCCGCGGCCCAGCCCCACGATCCCGCCCGACCATGCCTGCAGCGTGAACTCGGTCGCCGCGCGGTCCCGCCATGGCCCCTCCAGGCCGAATGGCGTTATCGCGGTGACGGTCAGGTGGGGATGGCGGCGGTGTATCTCGCCGGGAGCGAAGGCGGGGTGTTCGGCCACCTGGGATCCGCGCGACCAGACCACCGCCTCGGCCGCGGCGAGCAGCTCGTCGACGAAGCCGATGTCACCGTCGGGGTCGGCGACGACGCTGTGCTTGGAGCCGCCAAGAAACTTGAATAGCGCACCGTCGTCTCCGGGCTGGATGTGCGCACCGGATGCCGACCACTGCCGCAGCGAATCTCCTTGGGGCGACTCTACTTTGACGACCTGCGCGCCTCCGTCGGCGAGCAGCTTGGTGCAGTAGGCGCCGGCGATACCGGTGGACAGGTCGACGACGACATACCCGTTCAGCGGCTCCACGACTTAGCCGTCCCGAGTGCGGCTGGACTTGCTCAGCCGGAACTCCGGCGGGAACTTGCTGTCGTTGTCCTTCACCGCGTCACTTAGGCCATGGTCGATCGCGTCGCCCATGTCCAGGTCATCAGCGTCGTGATGGACGTGGCTGCCCATCGACTCGAAGAACGCGGACAGCAGGCTACCCATGTATTCGCCCTGGTGCTGCTTGACCACCTCGAAGAGGAGCTTCTGCATGAATATGGTGTCCGTGGGCCGATTACGCGCGCACGCGAGCGCGTATTGCTGCACTTCCGCTTCGAGCTGGCCCCGCGGCACCACCTTGTTGAGGAAGTTGCACTGGTACATCTCCTCGGCGGTGAAGGGTCGTCCGGTGAACACCATTTCCTGAAACTTGCGCAGCCCCATGGTTTGTACCCACGTCCACATCCGGGGCCCCCAACCGTAGTACCGGAAGGACGGGTGCCCGAAAAGCGCGTCGTCGGACGAGATCACCAAATCGGCGTCGGCCGCCTGGTAGAAATGCCAGCCGTAGCAGTAGCCCTTCGCCTCGACGATGCTGATCTTCTTGAATTCCTGCAGCGCTCGGTTTCCCGCCTGCGGGTTGGCAAACCACGCGCTGATCGTCGCGCCGTGGCGAAACGATCCTTTGGGCGGGTAGCGGATTCCGTCGTTGTCGAGCCTCAGTTCGGCAAGCCGGGACTCGGGTGAGTCTTGGCCTTCCATGAACTCGGGAAGATCAGCGCCGCTGCCGAAGTCGTCGCCGACGCCGCGAATGACCACAACCTTGACGTCGTCGTCGACGGTGGCGGCACGCAGCAGATCGGCGTAGCGCAGCCGGGCCGCCGAGGTGGGCGCATTGAGGAACTCGGGCCGGTTGAAGGTGATCGTCGCGATTTTCGTTGTGGGGTCCTTGGCGTAGAGGATGATCTCCTCCGGCGAGGGGCGTGTGCTCTCAACCATTCGAAACACCCACCGCGGCGTTCGGACTCGTCGTCAGCACCTCAGGGCCGTCGGCGGTGATCAGCACAGCCTCGCGGCCGAACACCGCGCCCACCCCGCGCTCCCAGACGTAGCCGGTGACCGCGAGCACCATGCCAGGCTCCAGCCGTTCCGCGGCGGCGGTCGCGGGCAGATGCCGGGAAACGACCGGAGGGTCGAATCCCATGCCCAGGCCGCGCGCCACCGGCATGGGCGGCAGCGGCTCGCCTGCGGCTTGGTAAGCGGCCAGCAGGTCGCTGGCGGGTACCCCCGACCGGCACGCCTCATAAAGGTTGTGCCACAACGTCTCCCAGCGCCGGTACAGGTCCGGCGCACCGCGCGGTTCGCCGACCGGCCACGTGCGGCCCACCTCGCCGGTGTAGCCGCTTGCCAGCACACCCGCGGAGAACGCCACCAAGTCGCCTGACCGCACCCGCCCGTCGTCGCTCCCCCGCCGCCACGGATGTTCGCGCGAGGTCACCCATGCGACGTCCTGGGTCGAGGGGGTGCTCACCCCGCCGGCCGTCATCGCCTCCAGCAGGACACCGGCCAAGGTGTTCTCGCTGACTCCCGGGCGCAGCTCGGCCAGCGCCGCCGCCAACGCATGCTCGGCCACCCGGGTGGCCTCGCGCAGGGCGTGCACTTCTTCTGCTGTCTTGACGCGGCGAGCGTCCCGCATGGCCGGCTCGCCGTCGACCAGCTCCGCGTTGGGGAAGGCCATCGGCAGCAGCTGGGCAAACCCTGGTGACAGCGCGTCGGTGCCAACGCGTTTCGCGTGCGCAGCTCCGTCGATGCACTTCAGCACCGAGATGGTGTTCATCGGGTTCCACGCGATGCCGTACAGGTTTTCGTGCGGGATATCGTCGGGCACGCCCTCGTCCCAGGTGCTCAGCAGGTGGATCGCCCTCGTGTTGCGCACCACGACACAGGTCGGCCCGAACGGGCGGGTGCCGGCCACCCACAGTTGCGGCGCTCCGGCCACATAGCGCACGTTGGCCTGCCGTCCCAACACCAAGACGTCGAGGTCGTGTGCCGCCATCTGGGCGAATGCACGCTCCCGACGCCCCACCCGTAGCGCCCGGTCGTCGGGCAAGACGTCAGCGCGTGCCATACGGGTCATATGGGTAGTCGGTCAACGGGATCCAGCCCTCTTCGGTAATGACGACGATCTCTTCGCTGCGGTAGCCGCCGGTGCCGTCCTCCCACACCACCGGTTCCAGCACCAGCACCATCCCCGGCTCGAAGACAAAATTCTCGTCGAACTCGTCTCCGAGATCGGTTCCGATCATTGGTGTTTCGGCGGCGTTCACCCCGATGCCGTGGCCCAGGTAGAAGTGCGGCAGCCAAGGCCGGGTCCCGCCATTGGCTTTCGTCGCGGCGCGGCCCAGCTCCGCAGCGGTCGTGCCGGCGCGCAGTACGTCGAGCACTGCGGCCATGATCTCCCGCCACTTGTCGTACTGCGCCTGCTGGCGCGGTGTGGGGTCGCGGCCGACAATCCAAGTGCGGCCGAAATCCGAGCAATAGCCGTGGTAGGTGATGCTGACATCGGTCCACAACACATCACCTTCGGCGAGTTCACGCTCGGTGGTCAGCAACGGCAAAGCCAAGTCACCGTGTGTGGTCCAGACTCCGTCGGCTTTGCGTTTGGGCATGACCTGCCAGATCGGTTCCAGCATGCTGGCCATCGCGCCCAGTTCGAATGCCCGACGCAAGAAGCTGGCCGACAGGTCGATCTGTCGGATCCCCGGGGCCAGCGCCGCCTGGACGTCGACCATCGCTTCATCGGTGATCCGGCACGCCCTGTGGATACAGGCCAATTCGTCACGAGTCTTGATGACCTTGGCCGCGCCGATCACCTGAGCGGCGTCGACTGGTCGGCCAGACGGAAACAACTGCTGTTCTGCTCGGCGCATCGCCCCGGTGAATTCGTCCAAAGCGACTACTGCACCGGCTGGGATCAAATCGCTGACCACTCCGGCGAAGTGCTGCACACCCTCGTCGAATTCCAAATACACCGGACCGTGCAGATGGTCGGCCGGAAACCCCGATTCGGAGCCGACGCCTTCGCGGAACGGCAGAAACAGGTGCGGCCACGGGTCGTCGGCCAGCACCACCGCAACCGGGCGCTCCACGTAGGACAAGCCGGCGTCACCCAGCGGCCAACTCACTCCGGTGGCATAGACGACGTTGCTGTTGCCGAGCAGGACCAACGCGTCGACGCCCCGCTCGGCCATTGCCGAACGCAGCCGGGCGCCCGTTTCCGAACGCATCCGCGCCAGGTGGGGTGTCTCCGGGATGTCGAGCACAGACGACGGCGTCTGCATGAAAGTGGTCACGAATCCGCCTTAAAGGCCCAAGAATTCGGTGATGTTGCCGCTCACGATTCGGGCCGCTGCCTCAGGTCCGACGGCATTCACGACCGCCGCCAGCGACTTTTCC
This sequence comes from Mycobacterium sp., assembly GCF_035653355.1. Classification (GTDB taxonomy): domain Bacteria; phylum Actinomycetota; class Actinomycetes; order Mycobacteriales; family Mycobacteriaceae; genus Mycobacterium. Next base: position 5,346 of record NZ_DASRBZ010000130.1, read on the forward strand.
GAATAACCGTAGGTGCTTTCGTTGTGCGGGTAGTCCGACGACCACATCACCTTGTCGACACCGATCCGGTCCATCAGCTCCAGCCCCAGCGGGTCGACCATGAACGACGCGCTCATGTGGTTGTCCCAGTAGTAGCGCACGTCGTGCTCGAGGGACCGGTTGAACATGTGCTGATACGACGCCACCAAGTGCTCGGCGTCTTGCAGCGCCCAGGGCACCCACGCGATTCCGCCTTCGAACCAGCCGATCCGGAGCCGGGGATGCCGATCGAGGATGCCCGTGAAGATGTACTTGGAGAACGTCTCCCGGAATCCGTCGATGTTGATCATCATGCCCACCACGACGCTGTTGTACTGGCATGGGGTTTTCGGCGGGGTTTCGCCGATGTGGTGGCTGACCGGAAGGCCGGCGTCTTCAATCTCGTCCCACACCCCGCTCATGGCATCGCTGCCGTAGTCGATGACGTTGCCGTCGTCGTCCTTGCCGGGATTCAACGGCAGCAGGAATGTTTTGAGCCCCAAGGATTTCAGTTCGGCAAGCGTGCGCCGGGTGCCTTGTGGATCCCACCAGTTGATCAGCCCGGCTCCGTAGAAGTGGCCATTGGAGCGCTCTTGCAGCTCGGCGATGTATTCGTTGTAAATCCGGAACGCCAGCTCACGCAGTTGCTTGTCCGGGTAGTGGAAAAGCGCCAAAACGGCATTGGGGAAAGCCAATTCCTTGTCGACGCCGTCCTCGCGCAGCTCTTGGATTCGCGCCTCGATGTTGGTGCTGCCGGCCCCCGGCAGGTCGTCGTATTGCATCAGCACCGCGCTGAAATCGCCGGGCAGAAACGACTGCCCCTTACGGCCGAGTTGATAGGCGCCGTCCTCGTACCAGATCCGCGGTGCCTTGTCTTTGAGGTCGTCGGGGAAACGCTGGTAGAAGATATCCTCGGCCAGCGAAATGTGGTTATCCGCCGAGAAGACTACGGTCCCTTCCGGCAGGCCCACGCTGCTGAGATCGGCGTGGCCACGTCGATTCTTCGGTGCGCCATATCCTTCGGGCGGATAAAGCGAGACGCTGGTGGCTTGAGTCGACATTATTGACCCTCCAATCGGATCGCCGTGGTGTCGAGGTTAGTCATCGTGGGTTGGCCGGGGTAGGCGTTCTACCAGGTCACCGGCAATTCGTAGACGCCGTACGCGAGCCGGTCGTGTTTGAACGGGATGTCTTCAATCGGGACGGCCAGTTTGAGTGTGGGCACGCGACGAACCAGCGTGTGGTACACGATCTGCAGTTCGGCGCGGGCCAGCTGCTGGCCCACGCATTGATGCCGGCCGTAACCGAACGCGACATGTTGGCCGGCCTTAGAGCGGTGCAGGTAGAGCCGGTCGGGTTCGTCGAAGACGTCGGAATCCCAGTTGGCCGGCGCCAAGTCGATGATGATGCCCTCGCCGGCTCGGATGACTTCGCCGCCGATCTCGATGTCCTCGACTGCGATTCGGCGCTGCCCGTTTTGGATGATGGACAGATAACGCAGCAGTTCCTCGACCGCGTTGGCGACGATCTTGGGGTCGTCGGCATCCCGGAGCACCGCTAACTGGTCCGGGTTTTCCAGCAGCGCCAACACGCCGAGCCCGATCATGTTCGCGGTGGTCTCGTGTCCCGCGATCAGCAGGCCGGTGCCCAGCTGAGCGGCTTCGCGGACACTGATCTCGCCGGCCTTGACCCGTTCGGCCAGATCTGAGACCGCGTCCTCGGCCGGGTTCTCGATCTTGGTCTCGACCAGCTTCGCCAGATACTTCGACAGGCCGGCCGCGCCTTTGGCGGTGTCCTCGCCGGTCGCATACCGGGCCAGCCCGATGTTCGCGTGGTGCTGGAAGAACTCGGCGTCCGCATACGGCACACCCAGCAGCTGGCTGATGACCAGCGACGGGACGGGTAGGGCAAGCGCGGCGACGAGGTCGGCCGGTTTAGGGCCGGCCAGCATGGCGTCGATGTGCTCGTCGGTGATCTGCTGGATCACCGGCCGCAGGCCTTCGACACGTTTGAACGTGAACGGTCGCGACAGCATCCGCCGAAACCGGGTGTGCTCCTCGGCATCCGAGGTGAAGACCGACCGTGGCCGCTTGTGCACCGTCGACAGCATGCCTTCGTTCCAGTGCGGGAAGCCCGGACGCCGGTCGTCGACGCTGACGCGCGGATCGGAGAACAGCGTCCGCACCTCTTCATAACCGGTGACGAGCCACGGCGTGCTGCCATCCCAAATACGCACGCGGCTCAGCGGTTTGGATTGACCGAGTGTCAGCACGTCCGGTGGTGGGGCGAACGGGCAGCGGTTGTCTCTGGCCATCGGATATTCCGGGACGTTGGCGACCGCCTCGGTCGCAGTTCCGGTGAGGGTGTCGGACACTTCTCACTCCTCGATGTGGATGGCCAGTGCGGGGCAGCCCGCGGCGGCGGCGCGGGCGTCGTCGGCCTGCTCGGCCGGCGGGTTCGGGTACAGCAGCACGACGACGCCGTCCTCGTCGCGCTGGTCGAAAATCTCAGGTGCGCGCATCACGCAGTTTCCCGAGGAGGCGCATTTGTCTTGATCCACAGTCACTTTCATCTGCGGCTGCCTTCCAACGGGGTGACGGGCGCCAGCCAGAGCCCGACGATGGCGTCGATGAGGCCGGACGCGGCGGCGTGCCAGCTCCGCCGTGGCACCGACCCGCGGGTGGCCAGCGCGCGTTCGTGGTCGGCGCAGGTGTGGACCAGCAGGTTTCGGGCCATCACGTTGCGCTCCACACGGACCTCGATCGGCAGCTCGGGCAGGCAGCTGTTGATGCCGTCGATCACTTGCACCAGCGACGGTGAGCTCAGCGCATCCTTGACGACGATGTTGTGGTAGGCGGGATCGGTCATCACCTGCGCCGCGAAGCGCGCGTACCACGTGGGGTTGCCGAGTGCGGCCAGATGCTCGGTCAGCGGACGCACCAGGCAGGCCACCCAGTCCCGCATGTCCACGGAGTTGCCCAGGTCGGCCACCATCTGCTCGCGTAGCTGTTCGATCGGCACCCGATGCTTTTCTTCGATGGCCCGCACAAGGTCGGTCTTGGTGCCGAAGTGGTAGCCGACCGCGGCATTGTTGCCCTGGCCGGCCGCCTCGCTGACCTGCCGATTGGAGACAGCGAAGACCCCGTGCTCGGCGAACAGCCGCTCGGCCGCGGCCAGGATCGCTTCCTGCGTCGTGCTGGCGCGCTCGGTGCGCGCTGCCCTGGCCGTGGTCACGACGCCTAGTCAACCGCTTCCCAGGTGTTAAGTCAAGCGCTTGATTTAAACAGGCTCGGTGCTACTGGGACGAGCTGCGCCGCCTGATCGCTTTCCCTGCAGAAGTTCCGCCGTCGACCGGCAACACCGTGCCGGTGACATAGCGGGATCGATCGCCGGCGAAATACAGGGCGGCCTCGGCGACGTCTTCGGGTGTGCCCTCGCGCTGCAAGGGCCGGTCCGCGCGCATCTGCTGCCGTGTCACCTGCTCGAACCGCTCGACCTGCTCGGGCGTCATGTCTTTCGCCGAGGAAGCCAGAATCGGTGTCGGGATGCTTCCGGGAGCGATGCAGTTGACCCGAATATCGTAGTGCGCCAGCTCGATTGCGACCGATTTGGTGAATTGGATGACCGCCGCCTTGGACGCGCGATACGTCATCACCCCGCCGCCGGCCTGGATCCCGCCGATCGATGAGACGTTGATGATCGACCCACCTCCCCGGACCGCCATCTGACGCGCAGCCTCGCGGGTACCGGCCATTACGCCGAGCACGTTGACCGCCATCACGCGGTGGAAGTCAGCGAGGTCATCGTCGAGGAAGCTGCGATGCATCCTGCTGGAGATGCCGGCGTTGTTGACCATGACGTCTACCCCGCCGAATTGCTGCGCCGCGAACGCCACCAGTTCAGCGACCTGGTCGGGCTCTGCGGTGTCGGTCTGCCGGAAAACCGCATCGACGCCATGGTGCTCGGCGAGGGAGGCGCCCCGGTCGGCGTCGATGTCTGCGATTACCACCTTGGCGCCCTCGGCGAGGAACTTTTCGACGATTCCGGCGCCGATCCCGGACGCGCCGCCGGTGACGATCGCGACCTTGTCGCCGAGTTCGTTTACCACACCGACGAGTTAATCGGCGAGCGACAGGTTAAGTCAAGCGATTGATTTAGGGAAGCGTCGGCGACCGGCGCCTTGCGCCAAGCAGACGCTAGGGCTGCGATTCGTCGACTACAACAGCCCTAGCTTCTAGTTCGCGCGATCGTCGACTGGGAGGGTCCGTGCGTGATACGTTCGCCGACGGTGGTGGGGGTATTGGTTAACGGTCCAATCGATACGCGTTCGAAGGAGCCGATTTGAAACTCAACCGATTTGGCGCGGCGCTGGGTGTGGTGGCCACCGGCGCGCTCGTGTTGTCCGGCTGTGGCAGCGAGAACAACGCCAACCAAGGGCAGCAGCCGACATCTGGTGCGTCGTCGGCCAAGGTGAGTTGCGGTGGCAGCAAGACGCTGAAGGCCAGCGGGTCGACAGCCCAGGCCAATGCGATGGCCCGCTTTGTCAACGCATTCGAACAAGCCTGCCCGGGCCAAACGTTGAACTACACCGCCAACGGTTCGGGTGCCGGGATCACTGAATTCCTCGGAAAACAGACTGATTTCGGCGGCTCGGACGTCCCGCTGAGCAACGACGAACACGCCAAAGCACAACAGCGCTGCGGCTCGCCGGCGTGGGACCTGCCGGTGGTGTTCGGCCCCATCGCGGTCACCTACAACGTCAAGGGCGTGACCACGCTGGCTCTCGACGGGCCGACGACCGCGAAGATCTTCAACGGCACCATCACCAGCTGGGACGACCCCGCGATCAAGGCGCTGAACGCCAACGCCACCCTGCCCGCTGAGCCGATCCATGTCGTGTTCCGCAGCGACCAGTCCGGCACCACCGCCAACTTCCAGGAGTACCTTGATGCCGCGTCCAACGGTGCCTGGGGTAAGGGTGGCGGAAAGACGTTCAACGGCGGTGTCGGCGAAGGCGCCAAGGGCAATGACGGCACATCAGCGGCCGTCAAGCGGACTGACGGCTCAATTACCTACAACGAGTGGTCGTTCGCCCAGGCGCAGAAGCTGAACATGGCCCAGATCGTCACGTCGGCAAGTCCCAATCCGGTCGCAATCAGCACCGATTCCGTCGGCAAGACCATTGCCGGCGCAACGATCAAGGGACAAGGCAACGACCTGGTTCTCGACACGATGTCGTTCTACAAGCCGAGTCAGGCCGGCGCTTACCCGATTGTGCTGGCGACCTATGAGATCGTGTGCTCCAAGTATCCTGACCCGGCGGTCGGTACGGCGGTGAAAGCTTTCCTGCAGGCCACCATCGGTCCCGGCCAGAACGGCCTGGCAGACAACGGATACATCCCGCTTCCGGACGCTTTCAAGCCGCGACTCTCAACCGCGATCAACGCCATCTCGTAATCTGAGGCCGTCATGGCCGAAACACCGCTAACCCGGCGGGCCGAGCCCGCCGGGCCAGTACCTGCTCCACCCGCGGTCAATGCGCGCGCAGCACGGCGGGGAGATCGACTGTTCAAGTCGCTCGCCATCGGTGCCGGTTTGACGATCGTCAGCGCGATCGGTCTGATCGCCATATTCCTGTTACTTCGTGCAGTCCCGGCACTGCGGGCCAACCACGTCAACTTCTTCACCAGCGCCAAGTTCGATACCACCGATCCCGACAACCTCGCGTTCGGCATCCGTGACCTGTTCATGGTCACGGTACTGAGCTCGGTTTTCGCGCTGGTGTTGGCCATGCCAGTCGCGATCGGGATCGCGGTGTTTCTCGCCCAATACGTGCCGGCACAGCTCTCGCGTGTGTTCGGCGCCATGGTCGACCTCCTGGCCGCCGTGCCCTCGATCATCTTCGGGTTGTGGGGAATCTTCGTGTTGGCGCCGCAACTCGAGCCCGTCGCAACGTTTCTCAACAGCCAACTCGGCTGGTTGTTTCTGTTTAAGAAGGGCAACGTGTCATTGGCCGGCGGCGGCAGTATCTTCACGGCCGGCATCGTGCTCGCGGTGATGATCCTGCCGATCATCACGTCGGTGTCGCGCGAAGTCTTCCAGCAGACCCCGTCCACTCAAATCGAGGCAGCGCAGGCGCTGGGCGCGACGAAGTGGGAAGTGGTCCGAATGACCGTACTGCCGTATGGACGCAGCGGTGTCGTGGCAGCATCGATGCTTGGCTTGGGCCGCGCTTTGGGCGAAACCGTGGCGGTGCTGATCATCTTGCGCTCGACTGTGCACGGCGGGAACTGGTCGCTATTTGATGGCGGGTACACATTCGCCTCCAAGATCGCTTCTGCCGCCACCGAATTCAGCCAACCACTGCCGACCGGAGCCTACATTTCGGCGGGATTCGCGCTGTTTGTGCTGACGTTCATCGTCAACGCAGCTGCCCGCGCCATTGCCGGCGGAAAGGTCAACGCATGAGCCTCACGCTTGACCAGCCGGTCAAAGCACCGGTGTTTCGCGGGATTAGCATCGGTCGACGCATCAAAAACATTGTGGCGACAACTCTTTTCTTCACCTCGTTCATCATCGCGATGGTGCCGCTGGTGTGGTTGCTGTGGGTGGTGGTCAAAAGAGGCTGGTATGCCGTCACCCGATCGGGCTGGTGGACCCACTCACTGCGGGGCGTGTTGCCAGAGCAATTCGCCGGCGGGGTGTACCACGCGATATATGGCACGGTGGTCCAGGCCGCGGTGGCCGCCGTTATCGCCGTACCGCTGGGGTTGATGGTCGGGGTTTACCTGGCCGAATACGGCCCTGATCGGCTGACGCGGTTGACCACCTTCATGGTTGACGTGCTCGCCGGGGTGCCGTCGATCGTGGCAGCACTGTTCATCTTCAGCCTATGGATCGCCACCCTGGGATTCGAGCAGGGCGCCTTCGCCGTGTCACTGGCATTGGTGTTGTTGATGTTGCCGATCGTGGTTCGGGCCACCGAGGAAATGCTCAAACTGGTGCCCGATGAATTGCGAGAAGCGAGCTACGCCTTGGGGATTCCGAAATGGAAGACGATTGTGCGGATCGTCATCCCGACCGCGCTTGCGGGCATCATCTCCGGTGTCTTTTTGTCGATCGCGCGCATCATCGGCGAAACCGCCCCGGTGCTGGTACTCGTCGGGTACAGCCGCTCGATCAACTATGACATCTTCAACGGCAACATGGCCTCGCTGCCGCTGCTGATCTACACCGAACTCGACAATCCCGAACACGCCGGCTACCTGCGGGTCTGGGGCGCCGCCCTGACCCTGATCGTCGTCGTGGCCGCCGTCAACCTGGTCGCCGGGGGGATCCGAGTATTCGCAAGCCGACCGCGGTGAGCTCGACGTCAGGTCGGTGGTAACTTCACCACCCTGTTATTGCCTCGGTCGGCGACGTACACGTTGCCGCCGTCGTCCACCACCACGCCCAGTGGGGTGTTGAGGCCAGTGAACGGCAGCACGGTCGTGGTGTTGGTCCCGGCCGCCAACTTCACCACCTTGCTGTCGTCGTGCTCGGTTGCGTACACATTCCCGGCCTTGTCCACCCCCACGCCCCAGGGCACGTTGACGCCGGTGAAGGGCAGCACCACCTGGTTGGACCCGCCTTCGAGTCTCAGCACCCGGTTGTTGTCGGTATCAGTGACGTAGACGTTGCCGGCGGTATCCACCGCCACGCCGTCGGGATGGTTGAGATCGGTGAACGGCAGATCGCTTTGGGTGTTGGACTCAGCGTCCAACTTCACCACCCGGTTGTTGCCCCGGTCGGCGACATACACGTTGCCGGCCGTATCCACCGCCACGCCCTCGGGGTAGTTGAGGCCCATGATCGGCAGGTCGGTCTGATTGTTCGATCCGGCCGGCAGCTTGACAACCCTGTTGTTGAAGTCGGATACATACACCGTGCCAGCGCTGTCGATCGCAACGCCCTGCGGTTCATACAAGCCGGAGAACGGCAACACCGCTGGCGTGCTCGAGCCCGCCGGCAACTTCACGACGCGGCCGTACATGCCCTGATTCGTGACGTAAACGC
>NZ_DASRBZ010000131.1:0-12559 GCF_035653355.1 Mycobacterium sp.
CCTGACGCTGTCGTCGGTGGACAACGCGTTTTTGACCGGGACTGGGTTCTCCGGGATGTTGCGGGCGCTCGAGCAGTCCTATGGCCGCGATCCCGAGACGATGATCCCCGACGTGCGCTACACACCCAACCCCAATGACGCACCCGGCGGGCCGCTGGTCGAAAGGGCGAAATGCTGACCGGGTTCGTCGGACGCCCTCTCATACTGATCAGCCCCCGAACACCAGCACCGCAGCGACCGGTTTCGGGTACGGTGCAGTGCAATGCTTGGCAGCACGACCACTGCATCTACACTTCCAGCGGGCCTCCCACGGCAGTCAATCCTGCCCGCGGAGGGAACGGGACGGCCCGGACGATGTCGAGTACGCCGTCGAAAACTCTAGGGAAGTAGGAGACGACGGATGGAAGCATATCCCGGCACCAGCCGGCTGGACCTGACTGACGCCGATGAGGAGTCGTCGGGAGAGGCGGCCGTCGAGGATTCCTCAGAATCCGAGAGCGCAACCGACCAGACCACCACCGAAGTGACGGCTGACGAATCGGCGACGACCGCCGACGACCTGCCCGACGCAGAGAAAGCGTCCGCCGGTACGGAGCGAGGCCCCTCACGCCTGGGTCGGCGGTGGTTCGTCGGGATCACTGCGGTGCTTCTCCTGCTCGCCGGTGGCGTCGGCGCCGGGGGATACTTTGCGCTGCGCGCACACCGGCACAGCCAGACCGTGGCCCGCCAAGACGCGGCGGCTATCGAGGCGGCCAAGGAATGTGTCGCAGCAACGCAGGCGCCAGACACCGGTGCCATGGCCGAGAGCGCCCGGAAGATCATCGAATGCTCCACCGGCGACTTCGGTGCCCAGGCCGCGTTGTACAGCGGTCTGCTCGTCGATGCCTACCAGGCCGCAAACGCCCATGTTCAGGTATCGGACATGCGGGCGGCAGTAGAGCGCAACAACGGCGACGGTTCGGTTGATGTCTTGGTGGCGCTGCGCGTCAAGGTGACTAACGCTGAAGCCAAAGACCAGGAAAGCGGCTATCGCCTGCGGGTCAAGATGTCACCCGATGACGGGCGATACAAAATTTCCAAGCTCGAACAGGTGACGAAGTGACGGTTGTGGTCGACGACACCGCGACCACCCAGGCCGTCCACGCCCAACCGGCGGATCGCCTGGCGCCGTGGCACCTTCGCGCCGGCGCGTTAGCAGTGGACCTCTTGCCCGGCGTCGCGGTGGTGGCCACCATGGCGTTGGTCGCGTTGGCTGTTCCGCTGCGCAGCACATGGTGGTGGATATGTGTTGCGGTGGGTGGGCTGGCCATCCTGCTCACGGCGGTCAACCGGTTACTGTTGCCGACGATTACCGGTTGGAGCTTGGGCCGTGCGGTTTGCGGTATCAGAGTGATACGCGACGACGGCCAAGCCGTGGGACCGTGGCGGTTGTTGCTCCGAGATTTGGCACACCTGCTGGACACCGTGTCGGTGTTCGTGGGTTGGCTTTGGCCGCTGTGGGATTCGCGCCGGCGTACCTTCGCCGACTTGCTGTTGCACACCGAGGTCCGACTGGTCAATCCGGATCGGCGGCCGCGCAACCTCAGTCGCCTGACCGGGGCGGTGGTGCTGACGGCGGCCCTGCTGTGTCTGGGCGGCACCGCGATGGGCTACTTGGCGGTCTACCGCCATGACCGGGCGCTCGACCAGGTTCGGGCACAGATTGCGATACAGGGGCCAAAGACCGTCGCGGAGATGCTGACCTACGATCCCAAAACATTACAGAGCGACTTTGAGCATGCCCGGTCGTTGACAACCGACAAATACCGCGACCAACTCGCTGCCCAACAGCAGGCGGTACAGAAAGGGAAACCGGTCACTAACCAGTATTGGGTGGTGGACAGCGCGATACGGTCGGTGTCGACCGATCATGCGACGATGCTGATGTTCATGCAGGGGCAGCGTGGCTTACCGCCGGGCGAACGGTACATCAGCGCAACCGTTCGGGTGACATTCGCCAAGGGCGCGGACGAGCGTTGGCGTGTTGACGATCTCACGGTGTTGACGAAACCTGGACCGGTGGGTCACGGAAAATGAGCCCACGCCGCAAGATTCAATCCGACGAGAAACCACTGCTGGTTGCGCGGACCGCGAAGCGTCCGCAACAGTTGGCGCTGCGGCTGCGCGAGGGACTGCGCCCGCAAGCTTTGGCGTCGCGGCTCCGAGCGGGTTTGCGGTCGCGACGATGGGCATTGCCGCTGGCCACGACGGTGGCCGCCCTCGTCATGGTGGGTGCGATCTCGGCGTGCGCCCTGATGCTGGCTTCGCATGAATCGCACCGGCGGACAGCGACGAAGGAGGCCGCGGTACTCACCTACGTCAGTTCCTTCATGACGCAGTTCACCTCCGTGGATCCGTTTCACGCCAACGACTATGTAGATCGCGTATTGGCAGAAGCCACTGGCGATTTCGCAAAGCAGTACCAAGACAAGGAGAACGAAATCCTCATCCAGGTCGTCAAGCAGGAACCGACTAAGGGCACGGTGCTCGACGCTGGCGTGGAGAGGTGGAGCGACGACGGCAGCGCCAATGTGCTGGTCGCCGTCGACGTCACCTCCAAGTCTCCGGACGGCAAGCAGGTGTTTGAGAACGCGACTCGATGGATGGCGACAGCTAAGCAGGAAGGGAACCAGTGGAAGATCAGCAACCTGACACAGGTGGTCTGACCGAAACCCGACCGTCACACCGGATGCCAGGGTGGCGGGAGCGTCGTCGACAAGCCCGGGCCAGCAGATCAACAACTCAGAACGAAAGCACCGACAAGGCTTCCGTCGAGGGATCCCGTACCGACGAAGCCGTTGAAGCCGAACCGGCCGAAACTGATGCGCTACAGCGTGAATCGGACGGTTCGCAGACTGAATCCCCCGGCGACGAAGCGGCTGAGAATGCCGAAACAGCCAGCACGACAGCAGAACCCGCTGAGACGAACAGCGACGATGAGGCGCCGGATACTGAAACTGATGTTGAGGCACCAGATGGTGAAGCCGGGGGAGAAGCCGCCGAGGGTGCGGAAGCGGATGGCACGCGGGCCCGGCGACCGGCCGGCAAGCGGCTCGCCATCGCGGCATGCGTGGCCGCTGCTTTGTTCATCGGTTCAGCGGCCTTCGCGGGTGCAACAGTGCAGCCTTATCTCGCCGATCAATCAACGGTGGCCACCAAGCTCGAGATCGCCCGACGCGCAGCAGATGCCATCACCACGTTGTGGACTTACACACCGGAGAACATGAACACGTTGGCTGATCGGGCGGCGAATTACCTCAGCGGCGATTTCGAGGCGCAGTACCGCAAATTCGTCGACGGGATCGCGCCGACCAACAAACAGGCAAAGATCACCAACAGCACCCAGGTCACCGGGGTGGCCGTGGAATCGCTGAATGCGCCGGACGCTGTGGCGATCGTGTACACCAACACAACGTCGACCAGCCCTCTGACCAAAGGCATTCCGTCGCTGAAGTACTTGTCCTACCGGCTGTTCATGAAGCGGAACCACGGGCGCTGGCTGGTCACCCGGATGACTACGATTACCTCGCTGGATTTGACGCCGCGGGTTTAACGCGGGCCGGCCGGAAAGATAACGGACGCCATGGCCGTTACCTCGCCGGTATCCAACCGCTTGACCATTGCCGCGTTGCTGCTGTTGACCTTCGCCACCGGCATCGTCGACGCGATCAGCGTCCTGGTTCTTGGTCATGTTTTCGTCGCGAACATGACGGGAAACGTGATTTTCTTGGGCTTCTGGTTCGTCCCTGGCTCCGGCGTCGACTTGACCGCAGCGGTCGTTGCCTTCGGCGGATTTCTGGTCGGCACCATCGTCGGCGGCCGACTGGCGCGACATCTTGGCCAGCAGACAAGGCTATGGCTGGCAGCAGCACTGGGCACGGAAATCGTGATGTTGATGGTGCTGTCGCTCCTGGCTGGGACAGGCGTGCTGGGTTATCACGACAACACCAAACTCATCCTGATTGTCGGTCTCGGGCTTACTTTCGGCGTGCAAAACGCCACCGCCCGCCAGTTCGGTATCCAAGAGCTCACCACTACCGTGCTCACCTCGACGATCGTCGGAATCGGCTTCGACAGCAGACTTGCCGGCGGCACCGGCCATCGTGAAAAACTACGCTACAGCGTCGTTTTCACGATGTGCGGTGGGGCGGTCCTCGGCGCGACGCTGTCGCTGGTCACCGTGGCACCGGTGATCGCGTTAGCTGCCCTCGTCGTGTTGCTCAGCCTGTTGATGTTTCAATTCGGGCCCGCCCCCGCCGGTTGAGCACCTGGTAGCGCTGGAAGCCGAGTGGGCTACCGGCGGCGTGTTTAGGGCGTGGATCGGCGGGTAGCACTGAGGGGTTGAGACCATACAGTGGACGGGAGAAACCATGGCAACCGGAGAAACCGGATTCACCGACGTCACTTTCGACCTCATCTCCGTGCAGTATCACTCGCTGAAAGCCGGTCACGACTATGGGCAGTATGTGCGCGACGCGAAGAACGCCGGCCTCGATGAGGTTGCCTCGTTCTTCGAGGAAGTGATGGCCCAAGACTCTGACCGTGCCAGGCGCTGCCACGAATTACTTGGGAAGTTACAGGCTTCATCGCATGGTGGCCCTGCGGTGAGTTGACCGCATCGCCGGTCGATGCCGGCTGGCGGATCGCATGTCATCCTTTGGCGGACCTCGACCTTGCTCGAAGGCCCGCCAGCCTGACATCTTAGCGAAATCTTAGAGGTCGCTTACTTTTCTTATTTTTGCGTGTAGTGTCGCGTCCTGATGTGCCCTTGCGGGGAAGGAGCGCGGTGAACGGACGAGGTAAGCGTGCTGTTGTCTGCGGGGCGGGCATGGCGGGACTGTTCGCCGCGCGGGCCCTAGCCGACTTCTACGAAACCGTGACACTCGTCGAGCGTGATCGGCTGCCCAGCGATGCGTCCCAGCGCCAGGGAGTGCCACAGGGGCGGCACTTTCATGCCCTTTCGATCGGCGGTTCGCAACTGCTGGGCCGATTGTTCCCCGGGCTGCTCGACGAAATCGTGGCCGCCGGCGCAACGGTGTGCGACGACGGCAACCTGTCACGTATCTCGTTCCGGGCGGGCGGGCACGAGCTCAACCGCACAGGGCAGTTCACTGTTCCAGCCGGGCGAGTGCTTTTCTCCGCCAGCCGGCCGCTCGTGGAATCCCATGTCCGACAGAGGGTATGCAGACTCGCTAACGTCGTCGTATTGGACGGTCATGACGTCGTCGGACCGGTTGCGGCACAACGCGACCGAATCACAGGCGCACGGGTCGTCGATCGGAGCAGCGGAACGGAGCAAGTTCTCGACGCCGACTTGGTCGTTGATGCAATGGGCCGCAGCGCACGCACACCCGCCTTTCTGGAGAAGCTGGGCTATGGCCGACCCGTCGAGCAACACGCGGTGATGCACGGCAGCTACTCCAGCCAGTTGCTGCGCATCCCGGAACGACTGATCGCCGAGCTGCTGATCTTTGTCTGCCCGGAAGCAAATCGGCCGACCGGCGGGGCGTTAGCGGCTTATGAGAACGGCACGTGGATGCTCTCCGTCGGCTGCGTCGACGGCCGCGAACCACCCCGTGACCTGGCCGGCATGATCGCCGAGTTCGCCCAATTCGCGCCTTCCGCCGCCGTGGCCGCACTGCGTGCCGGCGAACCCCTCGGGGAAGTCGCGGTGATCCGCCACCGCGGGGTGTGGCGACGCTATGACAAGATGCCCACATTCCCGGCCGGCCTGTTGGCGTTCGGCGATGCGATCTGCAGCTTGAATCCCATTTACGGCCAGGGCATCACCATGGCGTTACTTGAAGCGGTTGCGCTGTGCGACTGCCTATCACGTGGAGATGCCGATCTGAGTGGGCGTTTTTTCCGGGCTGCCGCCCAACGGATCGGGCCTATCTGGGTCGCCAACCAAGCCAACGACCTCTACATGACTAAATCGGATGGTCGGCGGTCGATATCGCAGCGCCTGGTGATTTGGCGCCTCGACAAGACGCTGTCCGCCGCCGAGAACGACCCGGTCTTGACGGAGAGAATCTTTCGGGTAACTCAGTTCATCGACCCGCCCACGACTCTCCTGCGCCCTTCCTTGGCGATGCGACTATTCGCAAATCTGTGGTTGGCAATACGACGGAGAGCGCAACCAGCACCTGCGTAACAACGGACAGGCCTGCAGAACATCAAGGGGCGCCATTATATTGGCTGACGCAGAGGCGGATGCGGAGAATGGCCATGCGATAGTTGTCGCCGGAGCCGGCCCTACCGGCCTGATGCTGGCCCGTCCTGGGTGATGTAGCAGCACCACGAGCCGTGCTGATTCGACCCGCTGGATACGTCGCGTGGGTTGATGACGGCACCGACAAGGGTTTGCGCGATGCGCTGACTACGTGGTTCGGGTTACCGATGGCCGGCGGTACGTGTACTTCGCCAGCAACCCAGTCGTAGCCCAGCAACATGGCTAGCAAGGACTAGCCACTAGAGTGCCCACGGTGGAATTTGATGTGATCGCCTTTAGTAAGCAGTGGGTAGAGGCATGGAATGCCCACGACTTGGAGACGGTTCTTCAGCACTTCGACGACGACGTGGTGTTCACTTCACAGGTGGCCGCCAAGCTGTTCCCCGAAACAGCAGGGGTGGTTCGCGGCAAGCCCGCACTGCGGAGCTATTGGACCCAAGCATTGCAGCGCATTCCGCAGCTTCGTTTTGTGATCGAGCGTGTCTACCGGGGCATCGACACCGTAGTCATCGTGTACCGCAACCAAGACGATGGCATGGTCAGCGAAGTGCTTCGGTTCGATGGCGAGATGGTCGTTGAAGGGCACGGCACCTATCTTGTTGCTGCGTAACACGTTGGTGTGCGATGTGGGACAGTTAGCAATTGGGAGCAGCTGGAATCCGGCGATACCTCTCGTCCGGATCGATCAACACCCCAATGCTGTCGCTTCAGTCAGCACACCCGGCGTCGACAGGTGCCTGTCCCGGGGCAACCGAGTACGGTACGGCCATGGCAACTTCCTCTAAGTCGGCCTTTACCAAATTCACCGACTTCTTCTACGAGCGGATGCGGCACAAAGACGCGTGGACGGTGGCGGATGCAGAACCGACGACCGGCTTCCCTTCGCTTGCCGGCCACAAGTACGCCGTTCTGATCACCTACCGCAAGGACGGTCGAGGTGTTCCGTCGCCGGTGTGGTTCGGCCGCGATGAACGTGATCGCGTGTATTTCGACACGGAGGAGTCAGCCGGCAAGGTCAAGCGTATCCGTAACAATCCTGAGGTGCGGCTCGCGCCGTGCAATCTGCGTGGTAAGCCGCTCGGCCCTCCAGCCGTGGGTATCGCACGTGTTCTTGATCCGGGGGAGTCCGAATACGCGGAACAGATCATCGCCTCGAATTATGGCCTCGGCCGCAGACTTTACGAGGGCATGTCAGCGACGCTGCCGGTGTCTCTCGTCTATGTCGAGGTGCAACCGAAGCTCTAACGGCGCCAGCGCGAGCGTCGACCTCCGCATCGCTGGCCGGTCCACGCGAATGACGGGTTCCACATGTGAACCGGCCGATCAGTTGATCTGGATTAGGTCATGCGGGCCGACATGCCCGCCTTTGCTGGTGACGTCGCCGGTCTTCTCTTGCAGCAGTGACGATTTCTCGCAAAGTCGCACCGATGTGGCTGGGTTTGTCAAGCAGCGCGCGTGCCGCAGCCCGCGCAACCCGAGACGGGGTTATCACCTGCGACGGGCGGACTTCGTGGTTGAACACACGCAGCAGTAGTTGTGCGCCTTCGGGATCACGCGCGACCTCGCGCATAAATTGCGTATTGAACGGCGACGAGACACCAGGTGCACCCATATCCCGCGCAAACCAGTGCATTTCATAGGCGTCGTCATCTCGCCAGCGCCACCAGCGGTGTGTGGCCGCGTCGGGATCGGTATTGCCCAGTCCATCCTCGATGGCGAGTGCCAGCTGCTCGACTTGGCGAAACGCATCACCGATGCCCTGCCCGGGCGATGGGTCCTTAAAGTGTCCGGCGTCGCCGACCAATACCCATCCAGGGCCGGCGGACTGCCGAAAGTACCCGTGCCAATTCGTAAATACCCTGATGGGCCCGACGCGACGCCCGCCCGCGAGCAGGTCCGCGAGTTCAGGCCATGCGCGGATACCAGCAGCGAAGTTGGCTTCACGGTCGGCATGAAACTCAGCTTGATCCGCCATATTGACGCCGATGGCGGCCATGTAAAGGCCGCCATCGGTCGGAGCGGCAAGATACCCGAGCTGTCCCTGTCGGCCGATCCGCACATGGCCTTCGCGGTCAGCTCCCTCGAAATATGCCCAGGCGAACATCCGGCCGGGTGACGCAACGTGATACTCGCTAGCCCCCACTAACGAAGCGATTGTGGAATGGCGGCCGTCGGCACCCACGACCAACTGCGCCTGAACCGCTTCTCCTGCAGCCGTTTCCACCCCGGTGACGCGACCGCCTTCGGTGGTCAGACCAGTGACGCGCACGCCTGTGTGCACGTCGGCTCCCGCGTGCGCTGCCGCGTCGACCAGCAGTGCATCCAGGGTTACGCGCCGGATGCACAGCGCGGGGTGCGGGAAGACCGCACGATCCGGGGTGCTCTCGATTCGAACGACGTCGTCAACCACCATCGTCAGGTGATCAAGCGGCACGGCCCCCGCCGCCAAGGTCGCTTCGAGCACACCGAGCCGGTCCAGCACCTGCACACCGCACGATTGGATGATGTGAGTCGACGGCGTCTCCGACGGAAACCGCGCGCGATCAAGCAGACACACGCGTAATCCGCGCTGCGCGAGCATCGTTGCCAGCGGTGAACCCGCACATCGTGCACCCACGACCACCACGTCGAAGCGCTTCATACAACTCCCGGTTAGCCGGGCCGCCGAAATGCGCTAAGCGTAGCCGCAGTGCTTAGATGAAATCTCGATCTTCGAGGGCGACCCACGCCGGCCTTGTGGAGCGCGAATCCGCCTAGCAGCCGACGTCCTCAACCACGACGCACGGCTTGTACAAATCCGACCTTCGACGCTAAGTCTGGGTCCCAGATGCGTGCCGGTACGACGCCATGGTCCATAGCACGCCTGAGTAGTCGGGCGTACCGCTGCTTGTGTCGGTATCCCGGCTCGTACATCTGCCCGGATATGCGTTCGGCGGGATCGACGCCGTCCCCTTGCTTTTTATGCGAGCACGCAAGTTCGCTGCCCTCGTCCCGATATCGGCCTCGAAGTCACCGCGGTTGTCGAAGGCGCCACCACGACGTTCCTGCGCTGCCCGCGATCAGGGTCATAGCGGTAGTGCCAAACCACCCAGCGACAAATGTTGTCGTCGTCGATGATCCACCCTGGCCACGGTTGCAGCATACGAGTCTGGGCGTCCGGGAAGTGGTTCATCGCTATCGACAAGACCACCTTGAGCGAACCGGCACGCATCTCAGCCAAGCGCGCGCAGCACGTCCGCTAACAAGTCGTCGGTATCTTCAATGCCCAGGGAAATGCGGACAAAGCCCTCGGGCACCGCGTCTCCCCAGCGGGCTCGACGATCCACCGATGTATGGACACCACCGAAGCTGGTTGCCGCAGTCAGCAATTCGCTGTGTTCCATCAGTTCCTGCACCGCCGCGCCATCAGGCAATTCGACGGATACCAAACCGCCGAACCCGCGCATCTGTGCCGCGGCCACCGGATATGCCGGATCATCAGCCAGCCCCGGGTAGCGCACCATGCGTACGGCAGGATGACCACGCAGCATGGTCGCCAGGGCGGCCGCATTCTCGCATTGCCGTTGAATCCGTAGTCCGGCACTGCTCAGACTGCGTAGCACCAACCACGCCTCGAATGGGCCGAGAATCGCTCCGCTGAGCAGCCGTTCGCGTTCAATCACAGCGATCAGGTCGGATCGGTTGCCCGCCACATAGCCGGCTAGAACGTCGCTGTGTCCGGCCAACGCTTTCGTGGCACTGGCAACCACCAGGTCGGCGCCCAGCGACAGCGGCTGCTGGACGAGCGGGGTGGCGGTTGTGTTGTCGACAACCAATGTGGCGCCACGGCTACGGCAGACCGACGCCAACCGGTTGAGGTCGACCACATCAAGACCCGGGTTAGTTGGAGTCTCAGCCACGACAACGTCAGCGTGTGCTGCGGCATCCAACATCTCCGAATGGTCGGCTTCGATGATGGTAATGCCAACGCCGCCAAGGTGTTCGTTGGCATAGCGCCGGACCTGGTAGTAGCCGTCGGCCGGCACGACTACCACCGACCCCGGCTCGGCCAGCACCCGCAGCGTGGCTGTGATCGCTGCCATGCCGGAGCCGAATACCAATGCTGCGGTGGCGCCTTCCAGGGTGGCTATAGCCGTTTCGAGCTGTCGCCACGTCGGATTGGAGCTACGACCGTAGGTGTCGAGGCCAGCGGCTTCGTCGGTGTGCGCCTCAGCCGGTAAGTGGTACGTCGAAGCCAAGACAGGAGACGGTGCGACCGGTCGGCCAGGGATAGCCGGAGAACGAACCGCTTTCAGGCTGCGGGTGGAATCACCGTATGGACGGGTCACCGTGGTGGCACCAGAAACATTGCAGGCCTAGTCAATTGAACGCGAGCCAGCTCGGCAGCGCCCGCTCGTGAGAGTCGCAGAGCACCTGGCGGGTATCGCAGTTGCCTTTCGGCGCTCCAGCGCCCGCCCACATGCCACCGGTGTCACGGCGCAGCACGATCGCTGACGACCCGCCACCGTCGAGCAGCACCGCGGTGTCGCTGCCCAGGCCGCGGAAGAGGTCTTGAATGTTGTCCGGTGTGTAGCTACCGCCCTGAAACACATACATTTCGTCCTTCGGCCGCGAATATGCGATCGCGGTCCGGGCGGCGCTGGGTCCACCGTCATTGAGTTGGCCGGTGTCGCCAGGCGACAACAACCCGATGCCGCTGACGGCCACAAACCGGGCACCCTTGTCGACCAAGCCCTGGATGACCGGCGCGGCAACGTCGTAGTCATTGCTGCTACCGGGCCGAATCACCGACGGGGCGCCCTCGCTCGGCAAGATCATCGTCGTCAACGCGGACCAGTGCTCGTCTCCACCGGAGAGTGCCTGTTTGCCGGCGTAGGCGATGGTGCCGGTCACCGCCTGATTGGCTCGGCCCTGGCCGCGGGTGTTGTCGACGAAGGCGCCCAGCGGCGAACTACAGCCGGTTGATTTCCACGACCCGCCTTTCTGTCCGCGGATATCGAAGAAGTTGGCGTTGATGGCGATGGTCGGTTGGCCCAACGCTTGCCAAGCCTGCAGCGGCGGATACGTTTCCGACGCCTGCATTAGCCCTTCGCCGGTGCGCGCCCCCGGATTGCGTTCACAGCGGGCCTGATAACCGCTATGGCTATCCACCAGCAGATGCGGCGAAAGCCGTTGCGAGGCAGCCTTGATGATCATCAAATGACCGCCGCTGTTCCCGTCATACCAGTTGCCGCCGGCATTGAGCATGGGAGCGGGATGCCCGGCGCCGAAGTTGTACACCAGATACGAACCGCGCGTGTTGGCAATGGCGCCGGCCAACAAGTCACGGGCCTCCGCGTGGGCGACCGGCTGCCCAGTGCTGGCCGCCGCCAGCGCCGCCCACAGCATTGCCGCGGCGCAGCTGGCTGCTATCCGCCGGAGGGTGACGGCGAGACTCAGCACGGCTGGCCCTTTCGGCGCAAAGTCAGGACAACTACGACAACATTAGCCGCAGCTGTATCAGTGTCAACTTATGTCACAGTAGCGTGACACTTTGGCGGCGGTCGAATCACGTTCTGCCGCTTGCACTTTGCTGAGGGGTTACTCCGTAGCCGGCGGTTCCGGAAGAGCGGGGATGCGGTGATAGCCGCGGCGGTCGTAGATGCGGGTGACGATGCCGCCCAGCAACAACCCGATGACCAAACCGATAGCGGTGAGCGTCAGTGCATGCGACAGCCCGGCATCGGCCCGGCCGTCGAGGTACAGCAACGCCCGGGTGCCCAAGAACACCTGGTGCATCGGCTCGAATTTGGCCAACCAGCCGAAAAACGGCGGCGCGGCCTCCAGGGGGACGGTCGCACCAGCTGACGGCAGCCCGAGGATCACGAAGATCAACATGCTGACCAACAAGCCCAACGACCCCAGTACCGCGATCAGCGACGTGGATGTGACACCAACCGCCACGATCGCGAACACCCCGTAGAGCCACACCATCCAGCCATGGGTGAAGGGCATCCCCAGCGCCTTGGCTATCGCCATGTACACCGCCGAGGTGAGCAGCCCCAGCGCCAGCATCAGCGCCCATTTCACCAATAGAGTCCGAAACCGCGAGATGTTGACCTGCTCGGCGAACCGGTACACCGGGCCGAATTCGGCTGGCACGTAACCGAGCATCGAATCCACCAAGGTGCTGACCACGATGCTGCCGGTGAAGCCCGCCAACAGGAGCAAAAGCGAGTAGTAGAACGCCGAAAGCCCGTTGCCGGTGCCGTCGGGCAGCGGATTGTGCACGGTGCTCTGGACTTCGAC
>NZ_DASRBZ010000132.1:0-2082 GCF_035653355.1 Mycobacterium sp.
ATAGCCCGTGCCGCTCCTCCTCCTCCTCATCGCTTCGCTCTGCATCTCTGGAGCGGGTCACAAACTCGCATGTCCGCCGGAG
Source organism: Mycobacterium sp. (assembly GCF_035653355.1). Lineage (GTDB taxonomy): Bacteria > Actinomycetota > Actinomycetes > Mycobacteriales > Mycobacteriaceae > Mycobacterium. Next base: position 83 of record NZ_DASRBZ010000132.1, read on the forward strand.
GAACCGTGGCCGCCGTCGCCACGCGATGTCTCGGCCAACCCGGCCTCGTCGAACGACGAAACCTCAACCAGCTCGACCAGCTCGACCCGCTGCACCAGCAACTGGGCGATGCGGTCGCCGCGATGCACGACGATCGGCGTCACCGGGTCGAGGTTGATCAGCGCCACCTTGATCTCCCCGCGATAGCCGGCATCGATGGTGCCCGGGCTGTTGACAATCGAAAGCCCAACGCGCGCAGCCAAACCCGAGCGCGGATGCACCAAGCCGACCATCCCGTACGGGACGGCAACCGCGATGCCGGTGCGCACCAGCGCACGCTGGCCCGGCGCCAGCTCAACGTCTTCGGCGCTGTAGAGGTCTACCCCGGCATCACCGTCGTGGGCGCGATTGGGCAATGGGAGTCCGCGGTCCAAGCGGACAACCGCCAGACTGGTCGACACGGGGCCACAGACTACCCTTGGCCGCGTGTCAGGGACGCGCGTCGCGCCGCAAAGTGTGCGGTATCGCGAACGACTCTGGGTGCCGTGGTGGTGGTGGCCGCTGGGCTTCGGGCTGGCCGCGCTCATCGCGTACGAAGTCAATCTCGGCATCCGTAGCCTGCCGGACTGGTTGCCGTACGTCACGCTGTTCGTGGTCGCCGCCGCGGTGCTGCTGTGGTTGGGGCGCTTCGAAATCCGAGTCACGCTCGGCGACGACGGCCCCGAATTATGGGCCGGCCAAGCGCATTTGCCGGTCACCGTAATCGCCCGCTCGGCAGAAGTCCCGCGTTCGGCGAAGTCCGCGGCGCTCGGGCGCCAACTGGATCCTGCGGCATACGTGTTGCACCGCGGCTGGGTCGGGCCGATGGTGCTGGTCGTTCTCGATGACCCCGACGATCCGACGCCGTACTGGCTGGTGAGCTGCCGTCACCCAGAGCGGGTGCTGTCGGCATTGCGCAGCTGACTCGCGAGATCGGTCAGGCCGCGCAGTCGGTACAGATCATCACGCCGTTTTTCTCGCTGGCGAGCCGGCTGCGGTGTTGCACCAAGAAACAGCTCGAGCAGGTGAACTCGTCAGCCTGCTTGGGAATAACGCGAACGGACAGCTCTTCGCCGGACAAGTCGGCGCCGGGCAGTTCGAAGGATTCAGCGGTTTCGGATTCGTCGACGTCGACCACGGCCGACGCGGCTTCGTTCCGCCGTGCTTTGAGCTCCTCTAGCGAATCCTCCGAAACGTCATCGGTCTCGGTGCGCCGCGGGGCGTCATAGTCGGTAGGCATCTTGCATCCCCTCGTTACCTTGCAAGCAACGCTTTGTACCAGCGTCGAACGCATCCACCAAACGATTCGTGCCCGTATCTGGGTTCCTTCAAGTGTGATTTACATCACACACCACATTTGCCCTCCGTGTGCCGTCTTAAACATTGCGTTTAGAGTGCGTACGTGGTCGCGCAAATCACAGAAGGCACCGCTTTCGACAAGCACGGCCGGCCCTTTCGGCGACGCAATCCCCGGCCGGCTGTTGCGCTTTTGCTGGTGCTGCTTCTGATAACGGGCGTGGTGTGGACGATGGCGCTGACCCGCTCGTCTGATGTGCATGAGACCGCTGTCTGTAACCCGCCGCCGCCGGAACCCAATGGCGAGCCGCCACGCCTAGGCGAGCAGGTGCAGCGAAGCTCGATGGTGAACGTCACCCCCGCCAAACTCGCCGAAACCAAGGTCCACGTGCTCAACGCCAGCGGACGCGGGGGTCAGGCCGCCGATGTCGCCGATGCCTTGCGCGACTTGGGCTTTGCTCAACCGAGCGCTGCCAATGACCCCGTCTACGCCAACACCAGGCTGAACTGTCAGGGCCAAATCCGTTTCGGTGAAGCAGGCCAAGCCTCGGCGGCCGCGGTGTGGCTGGTGGCCCCGTGTGCCGAATTGTTCCGCGATGACCGCGCCGACGACTCCGTCGATCTCGCGCTCGGCACCGACTTCGGCACGCTGGCGCACAGTGACGACATCGAGACCGTGCTGGCCA
>NZ_DASRBZ010000133.1:0-3439 GCF_035653355.1 Mycobacterium sp.
TGCTGCTGGTGCAGCCGCGAGGTGTCCTGCTCGTAGAACACGTAGTCGGCCGTCGCGGTGCCCATCCAGGTGCCGCATAGGCCCCCGACGACCATGTCGTGCGACATCAGGGTGATCGCTCGACCACGCTGCTTCCCCAGCCTTCTGCACATCTCAGCCAGGTCAAACGGCTCAGGCAGATCCAACGCGGCAACCAACGCCTCGCACTCGCGGCGTGCCTGGTCGCGGTTCATCGCCGCTCCCTGCCGCAGGGCGCCGGCCTGGTGGGCCGCTCGAGGTTAAGGGGTGCTACTCGGTGCTGCCGGACATCTTCTCGGCCGGCGGTAGCCCTTCGACCTGGCGCACACGGTCGATCATGCTCATGACCAGTTCGATGCTCTCCGGCGGCAGGCCGACAGCCATCAACGCGACGTCCTGAACGCCCGCGTGCTGCAATGCCGCGATCATCTTGAGCTTCTCGTTGGTCTCGGCGGTGCTCTCGTGTGCGTCGAAGTAGGACAGCGGCACCTCGAAGAACTTCGCCAGCGCCTGCACCGCGTCCATCATCGGGTTCGTACGTGCGCCGGTCACGAGCTGGGAGAGGTACCCGATCGACATGCTCGGGCCGCCCTGTGCCTCGATCGCGGAAAGCACCTCGCGGTAGGAGTAGCGCTTGCCGTCGGGCCTGCGCTTGTTCTCGAACAGGTACTGCAGCCGCTTGGCGATCACGCCGGGGTCCCCCGAGGGCGCAGCCTGCGGCGGCGTTGTGTCGCTGCTTGGTTCGCTGGTCGGGCCCGCGCTCTGTTCGCTCATCGCTCGCCTCTTCCAGTCCGGCCACTCGGCGCCGCAGGGTCGGCCTTGGTGAACGATCCCTGCCCATTTCAGCTTACCTCGCTCATTCGGGTTGACACGTGCGCTTGGAGTGATCGTAAGGTGACGTTAGGTAGTTTGCATAGATGAACAGTTGGCCCAGTGGGAGCGAAAGCTGTATCGCAGCAGCTAGTAGCTAGGGCGCTGTTCTCGCCGATTGAGACCGGAAGTCAGGTGAGCGACATGCTCGGAAGCGTTATGCACCAGGCCGTCCACCAGCTGTTTATCGCTGGTGGTGGGTTGATCCCCGATCCGGCGCCCGCGCCGCCCGACGGGGCAGGCGCGCTGGTGACCCTGCTGTCGTGGGTCAAGTGGGGCGCGTTGATCTGCTGCGCCGGGGCCGCCGTCATGGCCGGCGGAATGATCGCGTTGGGCAACACCTCACGCCGCGCCGAGATGGCCGAGCGCGGCAAAGTGACGCTGATCTGCTCAGTGATCGGCGCGGTTGTCATCGCAGTGGCCGGAACGCTGATCACCTCTTCTTACGGCCTGGGCTAGGCCCGCCTCCGTCCACAGGTGCGTTACCGCCACTTGGAGTCACAATGCGTAACTTTACTGGCACTCGGCGCGTCCTCCCGACCATCCTCGCCGTGACCGCTCTGCTCGTCATCGGCGTTGTCGCGATCTCGCTGCTCGCCACCCGTCGCGGGCACAGCGAGGCGAGCCCGACGAGGCCATCCCCGACCCCGTCGACGTCACCAGTTCCCATCCCGTCCGGTGCCATTACCCTCGTCCAGGGCGCGCGGCTCGCCGACGGCGTTGAGATCGGCTATCCGCACACCACCGTTGGTGCGGTCAGCGCCGCAGCGGAGTATCTCGATGCGGTCGCCTCTACCCTCGACCCGGACTACGCCGCATCGGTGATGCGCATCGCCGGCGACCCAGCCAACACCTCATTGCCGACGAATCTCGCCACGAGCACGGTCAAGCTGCGCGCCGCGCTGCAACTGCCCACTAGCGGGCCCCTAGAGCCGCCGACGACGTTCCAGACCACGGCACAGATGTACCAGTTGCGAGGCGTCTCCGCGGATGAGGTCCTAGTGCTGCTGCTGACCGACAGCACGTTCATCAACGCGCGCGGCGGGACGGCTCAAACCACTGGCGTCTTTCCGATACAGATGCGGTGGACCGACGGGGACTGGAAACTTCGCGCTGTCGGCCACACGGGGCAGGACTATTCCGGACTGGCCGCTACTCCCGACACCCGGGCTGCAGCCAGTCAGGGCTGGCTCCCACTGATTGCAGCAACAGGCGGCACGTCGTGACCGCGGCCGTGGGGCTCGTCCAAACCGGCCCAGGTACAGGCTGCCTCGACGGCAATCTCAGCCAGTGCTGGACCGACGTAGTCAGCCTGCCCGGCAAGGCGGTGGGATCGCTCAGCTCGGCGGCGGGATCCGCGGTCGGTGGCGTGGTTGGGGATGCGGCTTCCTCCGCGTGGCAGTCGATATGCCATTCGTTCGCCGACGCGTTCACTCAGGTGTTGCAGTGGTTCGGCGGGGTGTTCGCTTCCATGCCGGACCCGGATCTCGGCTCGATCCGAGGTGTGTATGCCGTCACCCTGACGCTCGGCATGATCGTCGCGCTCTTACTTCTGGTGATGCAGGCCGGGGCGGTGCTCTGGTCTCGCTCCGGCGCTCCGCTCGCCCACGCGGTGAGCGGCGCGGCCAAGGCGGCGCTCGCCTCGCTGTTGACTTTGGCCGTTGCAGCGCAGTTGATGAAGGCATCCGACCAGCTCGCCGCGTGGATCACAACGGCCAGCGGCACGAGCATGGATGGCTTCTCGCAACGGCTGACCGCGCTCCTGGCGCTCAGTGCGACGTCCAGCACCACGATCCCGTATGTCCTGCTACTGATGTTCGGGCTGCTCGGCATCGTCTTGGTGCTGTTGCTGTGGTTCGAGCTGGTGCTGCGCAACACAGTGTTCTGTGTTCTCGTGGCGACGGCGCCAATCGCGGCCGCCGGCCAGATCGGCAGCGCGACCGGCGAGTGGTGGCGCAAACTCGTCAAGGCCGGGGTCCAGCTCGCGATCCTCAAACCGGTGATCGCCCTGGTCTTCGTCCTCGGATTCGACACCGCCGGCAACGCCAGCGGCATCACCGGTCTGGTTTCCGGGATGGCCGTGCTGTTCATGGCCGTGTTCGCCTGGCCCGCGATCGCCCGATTCTTCACCTTCACCTCCGCGGCGATGGGTGGCGCCATGGGCTTGGGCGCACTGGTGGGCGCGGTGGCCAACCGAACCTCCAGTGGCGGAGCCGGGATAGATCCCGCCGCTTTCGGCCAGTTCTCCGAGCGCCAGGCCATGTCGGCCAACGCGGCCCGCGGCGCCGGCGCTAGCTCAGCTGGTGCTGCCGCCGGTGGGGCCGGGGCCGCTGGAGCGGGAGCAGCAGCGGCTGGGGCAGTTGCTGGGCCCGCGGGCATCGCGGTCGCCGCGCTCCAGTCGCTGCACAAGACCATCAACGCGGTGGCCTCACGAATGGAACAGCAGGCCGGGCACGCCGGGCTGGACGGTGCGAACCCGACTGCCTACCCCGGCGGCTACCCCTCGTACGGGTCGGCACGCATCCCCCACACGTCAGCGTCCTCCCCGTCC
>NZ_DASRBZ010000134.1:0-13332 GCF_035653355.1 Mycobacterium sp.
GGTGCCATGCTGTTTGGCGAACCAGATTGCCGTGCCCAGGTGGTCGACGTGGGCGTGCGTCAGCAAGATCGCCCGCACGTCGCGCGGCTCGTGGCCGAGTTGGCGCAGCGAGGCCAGCACGTCGCCGCGGTCGCCGGGATAGCCCGAGTCGATCAGCATGACGCCGGTGTCGTCGCGGACGACCAGCCAGTTGACCGCTTCCCCCTGCACAAGGTGCACCGCCTCGGTGACGGCGTGGAGCACCGGTGCCATGTCCGCGAGCTTAGCCAGCAGGCGCAGCGGCTGACCCGAAGGCAGGGGAGTAGAAAAGACGGGTGGCTGAACTCAAACTCGGTTACAAGGCGTCAGCGGAACAATTCGGGCCGCGAGAGCTCGTTGAGCTCGGGGTCGCCGCCGAAGCGCACGGTATGGACAGCGCCACGGTCAGCGACCACTTCCAGCCATGGCGGCACAAGGGCGGGCACGCCCCGTTCTCGCTGTCGTGGATGACCGCGGTCGGCGAGCGCACCGAGCGCATCCAGCTGGGCACCTCGGTGCTCACCCCGACATTCCGGTACAACCCCGCCGTCGTCGCCCAGGCGTTCGCCACCATGGCCTGCCTGTATCCGGGCCGGGTTTTCCTCGGGGTGGGTACCGGGGAGGCGCTGAACGAGATCGCCACCGGCTACGAGGGCGAATGGCCGGAGTTCAAGGAGCGGTTTGCCCGGCTGCGCGAATCGGTGCGGCTCATGCGCGAACTGTGGCGCGGCGATCGGGTCGACTTCGACGGCGAGTACTACCGGCTCAAGGGCGCCTCGATCTACGACGTGCCCGAGGGCGGCGTGCCGATCTACATCGCCGCGGGCGGGCCGGCGGTGGCCAAATACGCCGGCCGGGCAGGCGACGGGTTCATCTGCACCTCCGGCAAAGGCGAGGAGCTCTACCGCGAGAAGCTGATGCCCGCCGTGCAGGAGGGCGCCAAGGCCGCCGACCGCAACCTCGACGACATCGACAAGATGATCGAGATCAAGATCTCCTACGACCCCGACCCGAAGCTGGCGCTGGAGAACACCCGGTTTTGGGCGCCGCTGTCGCTGACCGCCGAGCAGAAGCACAGCATCGACGACCCGATCGAGATGGAGAAGGCGGCCGACGAGCTGCCGATCGAGCAGGTCGCCAAGCGCTGGATCGTCGCGTCGGACCCCGACGAGGCGGTCGAGAAGGTGGGCCAATACGTCGAATGGGGCCTCAACCATTTGGTGTTCCACGCACCAGGTCACGACCAGCGCCGCTTCCTGCAGCTCTTCGAGGACGATCTGGCACCGAGGCTGCGGCGGCTGGCCTGATGTGTCTGGCATCTACATCGCCGCGCCGGAGGGAGACACCGGCAAGTCGACGATCGCGCTAGGCGTCCTGCATCGACTGACCGCCACCGTCCCGAAAGTCGGAGTGTTCCGGCCCATTGTCCGGTCGGGCTCCGACGGCGACTACATCCTCGACCTGCTGCTGTCACATGCCAGCGCCGGCCTGCCCTACGAGCGCTGTGTCGGCGTTACCTACCAGCAGCTGCACGCCGACCGCGACGCCGCGATCGCCGACATCGTCGAGCGCTACCACACGATGGCCGACCAGTGTGACGCGGTGGTGATCGTGGGCAGCGACTACACCGACATCACCAGCCCGGCTGAGCTGTCCGTCAACGCCCGCATCGCGGTCAACCTCGGCGCGCCCGTGCTGCTGGTGGTGCGGGCCAAGGGCCGCAGCTCCGACGACGTCGCGCATCTGGTCGAGGTCTGTCTGGCCGAGCTGGCCGAGCAGCACGCGCATACCGCGGCGGTGGTCGCCAACCGCTGTGAGCCCTCGCAAGTTCAGGCCGTCACCAAGGCGCTGGCCAGGTTCACCCCGCGGACCTATGTGCTGCCTGACGAGCCGCTGCTGGTGGCGCCCACGGTGGCCGATCTGCAGCATGCGGTGAACGGGAAGCTGCTGAGCGGTGATCCCGCGCTGATGGCACGCGAAGTGATGGGTGTGGTGGTCGCCGGGATGATCGCCGAGCATGTGCTGGAACGGCTTTCCGAGGCTGTCGCGGTAATTACTCCTGGAGACCGCTCGGATGTGGTGCTGGCGGTGGCCAGTGCCCATGCCGCCGAAGGGTTTCCGTCGCTGTCGTGCGTGATCCTCAACGGCGGGTTCGAGCTGCATCCGTCGATCGCGGCGTTGGTGGCCGGCCTGCGGTTGCGGCTGCCGATGATCGCCACCACGCTGGGCACGTTCGACACGGCCAGCGCCGTGGCGTCGGCGCGCGGCCGCGTCACGGTGGAATCGCAGCGCAAGATCGACACCGCGCTGGCGCTGGTCGAACGTCACGTCGACGTGTCGGACTTGTTGGCACAGCTGGCCATTCCGATCCCGACGGTGACCACGCCGCAGATGTTCACCTACCAGCTGAGAGAGTGGGCGCGCGCGGATCGGAAGCACATTGTGTTGCCTGAAGGCGACGATGACCGCATCCTTAAAGCCGCTGGCCGCCTGCTGCAGCGCGGCGTGGCTCGGCTGACCATCCTGGGCGACGAGAGCCAAATCCGTTCGCGAGCAGCCGAACTCGGCGCCGACCTCGATGACGCCGCGGTCATCGATCCGGGCAGCAGCGAGTTGTGCGACCAGTTTGCCGCCCAATACGCGCAATTACGCAAGGGTAGAGGCGTCACCGTGGAGCACGCGCGCGAGATTATGTGCGACGTGTCGTATTTCGGCACCATGATGGTCTACAACGGGCTCGTCGACGGCATGGTGTCGGGTGCCGCGCATACCACCGCGCACACCGTGCGCCCGGCGTTCGAAATCATCCGCACCGCACCCGGTGTCTCCACGGTGTCCAGTATTTTCCTCATGTGCCTACCCGACCGAGTGCTGGCATACGGCGACTGCGCGATCGTTCCCGACCCGACACCCGAGCAGCTCGCCGATATCGCGATCAGCTCCGCCCGCACCGCCGCGCAGTTCGGCATCGAGCCGCGGGTGGCCATGCTGTCGTATTCCACCGGCGAATCCGGCGCCGGTGCTGACGTCGACAAGGTCAGGACCGCCACGCAATTGGTACGAAGCCGGGCGCCGCAGCTGCTGGTCGAGGGACCGATCCAATACGACGCCGCGGTGGACCCGTCGGTAGCGGCCACCAAGATGCGCGACTCGGCGGTCGCCGGCCGGGCGACCGTGCTGATCTTTCCCGACCTCAACACGGGCAACAACACCTACAAGGCGGTCCAGCGCAGCGCTGGTGCGATCGCCATCGGCCCAGTGCTGCAGGGGCTGAACAAGCCCGTCAACGACCTGTCCCGTGGTGCGCTGATCGAAGACATCGTCAACACCGTCGCCATCACCGCGATCCAAGCCCAGGGTCGCCATGACTGAGCCCGTCGTGCTGGTGATCAACTCCGGTTCATCGTCGCTGAAATACCGACTGGTCGAACCTGATTCAGGCAAGTCGCGGATAGACGGCATCGTCGAGCAGATCGGGGAGCGGTCGTCGCCGGTCGCCGACCATGACGCGGCGCTCCGCTTGGCGTTCGAGCGGTTCGCGCAGGCCGGTATTGACTTGGACAACTCCGGTCTTGTCGCCGTGGGCCATCGGGTGGTGCACGGGGGAACGACTTTCTACCGTCCCACCGTCATCGACGAAGCTTTGATCGCCAAGGTGAAGGAGTTGGCGGCGCTGGCGCCGCTGCACAACCCGCCCGCGGTGCAAGGGATTGAAGTGGCGCGCAGGATGCTGCCCGGCGTGCCGCATGTCGCGGTGTTCGACACCGCGTTTTTCCACGACTTGCCGGCGGCGGCTGCGACGTATGCCATCGACCGGGAGGTGGCGCAGCGCTGGCAGATCCGGCGCTACGGATTTCACGGCACGTCGCACCAGTACGTCAGCGAGCAGGCCGCGGTTTTCCTGGGCAGGCCGCTGGATGATCTGAATCAGATTGTGCTGCATCTGGGTAACGGCTCATCGGCGTCGGCCATCAGCGGTGGTCGCCCGGTCGAAACGTCGATGGGCCTGACCCCGATGGAGGGCCTGGTGATGGGCACCCGCAGCGGTGACATCGACCCCGGCATTATCAGCTACCTGTGCCGGTCTGCGAAAATGGACGTCGACGAGGTCGAGTCGATGCTCAACAATCGATCCGGGGTGCTGGGCATCGCGGGCGAACAGGATTTCCGGCGGCTGCGTGACATGATCGAATCCGGCTGTGAAACAGACAGGGCCACAGCACGATTGGCCTACGATGTGTTCATCCACCGGCTGCGCAAATACATCGGTGCCTACCTTGCAGTGCTGGGCCGCACCCACGTGCTGACGTTCACCGCCGGCATCGGCGAAAACGCCGCGGAGGTGCGCCGCGACGCGCTTGCTGGGATGGCGGGCCTCGGCATCGAACTCGACGAGCACCGCAATGCCGCCGCGGCCACCGGGGCGCGGCGGATTTCAGCAGACGGCTCGCCCGTCACCGTGCTGGTGATCCCGACCAACGAAGAACTGGCCATCGCCCGGGACTGCGTCCAAGCGATCGGGTTAGGCGATGGCTGACCAGCCCGACGACGGGCGAGTCGGAACGCGGTTCGGGCGTTACCAGATTCGGGCGCTGCTTACCCAGAGCGGCGTGGGTCAGCTCTACGAGGCCCTCGACACCGCCAACAACCGCGCGGTCGCGCTCATCCTGCTACCGCCCAGCGCAGATCGCCAGCGCTTCCTAACGGAGTTGCCGGTCGTCGCGCGCACCACGGATCCGCATCTCCCGCCGGTCCATGATTGGGGCGAGATCGATGGCGTGTGCTACGTCACGACAGCGTTGACACCCGGTGAGACACTGCGATCGTTGCTGTCCACATTCGGGCCGATGAGCCCGCAGCGGGCGGTGGCGATCATCGAACAGGTCGCCGCGGCGCTAGATGCCGCCCGTGCCCATCGGTTGATCCACCGGGATGTCCGGCCGGAGAACATCGTTGTCACCGACGACGACACCGCGTACCTGCTCGGCTTCGGCGTCGCCGACCCGGAGCTGAGCGCACCGCGTCCGACAGCGGGCTCGTATGCGTACACCGCGCCGGAGCGGTTCGACAACGCGCCGCCCAGCACCCGCGCCGATGTGTATTCGCTGGCCTGCGTGCTGACCGAACTGCTGACCGGCGACCGCCCGTACCCAGCCGCATCGACAGTGGGCCAAGTAATCAAAGCCCACTTGACGGCAGCACCGCCCAAGCCGAGTCTGCTTCGCCCGCAAGGGATTCCGCGCCGCTTCGACGCGGTGATCGCGCGCGGCATGGCGAAGAATCCGCAGCACCGGTATGCGACCGCCGGTGACCTTGCACATGCGGCTCGCGAGGCGCTGTCGGCCCAAGCGGTTGCCGACCACCCCACGATGGTTGGCCGGGCCAGCGACCTCGCCGCGGTGGCCGCCAAACGACGGCCCCCGCAACGGGTTTCGCAGCCCGCTCCCGAGCCGGACTCGTACCCGGATCCTCACCCGGACTTCTACTCCGAGTCCTACCCCGACGAGGTCGCCGAGCCGGCGTCGCAGCGCTCGAAGCTGCTGACGCTGGCCCTCGCCGTGGTGGTGGTACTGGTGCTCACCGCGGCCGGCATCGTCGTGTGGCGACTCGCCGCCACTCACGGCCAACCACCTGGGTCGACAAAAGCGGCACCCACGGCGTATCGGGCCACCATTTTGCCGTTCACCGGGCTGACCGGGCCGGAGGGAGTGGCGGTGGATTCGGTCGGCAGCGTCTACGTGACCAACATCGAAAACGATCGGGTGGTAAAGCTTCCGCCTGACTCCACCAAGCAGACCGTGCTGCCGTTCGTCAACCTCAAGGAGCCGTACGGCTTGGCGGTGGACAAGGACGGCGGCGTCTACGTCGGCGACACCGACAACGACCGGGTGGTGAAACTGGCCGCGGGATCGGCCAGCCAAACCGTGCTCCCCTTCAGCGATCTGAAGCGCCCTGAGGGATTGGCGGTGGGCAAAGACGGCAACGTCTACGTCGTCGACACCGGAAACGACAGGGTGGTGCAACTGGCCGCGGGCTCGACCACCCAGACGGTGCTGCCGTTCAACGACCTCGAACGCCCCAAGGGTGTGGCGGTAGACAAGGACGGCAGCGTCTACGTCGCCGACACCGGCAACAACCGGGTGCTGAAGCTGGCACCAGGATCCACCAGCCAGACCGTGCTGCCGTTCACCGGCCTTCGAGATCCATCCGGTTTAGCGGTGGACGAGTCGAACAGCCTCTATGTCACCGACGGCAGTCGGGTGGTGAGGTTGAACGCGGGCGCAACCAAGCAGGTCCTGCTGCCGGTTCCCCAGCTCAACTACACCCACGGTGTGGCGGTGGACGGGTCGGGCAACATCTACGTCAGCGACTACGGAAACGACCAGGTGGTCAAGCTGGTCGCAAGCTGACCCGGGTCCTGTGGATAAGTGATACGCGGGCTAGCGTCGGCGTGCCATCCTTCCCGGGATGCGTGCGTCGGACGAGCCGTTCATCGGCCGTGAAGCGTTGGTATCCGGAGTCTTGAACCGTCACCAACTGAGGTCTCGATACCGAGCTGTGTTTCCAAATGTCTACTTGGCCAAGCACATTCAACTATCATTTGAAAAGCGGGTGATCGCGGCGTGGCTGTGGTCGCATCGTGAAGCAACGATTGCTGGAGCGGCAGCCGCAGCCTTACACGGCGTCAGCTGGATCGACGATGTTCCCGTCGAGTTGGTCCATAGCAACGCTCGCACGCCAGCGGGTGTGGTGACGCACCGCGACACACTGCTCGATGGAGAGGTCCAGACGATTGCTGGCCGCAGGGTCACCACGCCCGAACGCACCGCCTTCGACATCGGACGGCGTCGGAGTCTCCGCTCGGCGGTTGCGCAGCTGGACTCGCTCGCGCGCGTGACAGGTCTCAACCTCGCGGACGTTGTGCGGATATCCGAGTGTCACCGCGGCGCACGCGGACTACGTCAGTTGGAGACGGCGCTTGAGCTGGTTGATCCGGGTGCACAGTCGCCGAGGGAGAGCTACCTGCGGCTGCTGCTCATCGAAGCCGGACTTCCGCGGCCACAAACCCAGATCCCCGTCGTCGACGCCGACGGGGTTGCAATGGCCTATCTCGACTTAGGTTGGCAGGAGCACATGGTCGCGGTCGAATACGACGGCGACCACCATCGGACTGATCGAGGGCAGTATGTCAAGGACATTCGGCGGCTAGAAATGCTTGAGCGGATGGGTTGGCTCATCATCCGCGTAGTCGCGGAGGACCGCCCCGCCGACATCGTGCGTCGGGTACGGCAGGCGTTAGAACTTCGCTCCCGAACGTTCGCTGATGGCGTTCAGTGTGCGGCGAGGGCGTCGATTGTGCGTTGACGGCGTTCAGTGTGCGGCGACGGCGAGAATCCAGCCGGTTTTCCGCCCTGGACGCACACTCGACAGGCGAAACGCCCTGGACGCACACTCGACAGGCGAACTACCCGACACCTCAGAACGTACTGGTGGGGCGCACGCGATTGGCCATGTCGACCAAGGTGTAGCGGTGGGCCTGGGTGGGCGCCGCCCGCGCCAGGGCGCGTAGCGACGCCTCGACCCCAAGGCGCAAACCGTGTCGGGTGAATGGGTAGCCCAGGATGTGGTTGGTGCTGGCCTCGTGGCTTTCCAGCCAGTCCATCGCCGTGCCCAGCACCAGGGCGCGGATTTGCAGCACGCGGGGTTCGGTGGGCGGCAACGCCTCCACCCGCCGGGCCGCGTCGCGAATCTCCTCCTCGGTAATCTCCTTCTGCGATCGACCCGACAACAGCGTCACCGCGCTGGTCAACCGCGCCGTGGTGAAATGCCTTGAGGTAGCGGGCACTTCGTCGAGGGTGCGCACCGCACCCGCCCGGTCGCCGGTCGCCGAGAGCGCTCGGGCCAGACCGAACGCCGCCGAGATCACTCCGTCGTCGGTCTGCCACACCGTCCGGTAGAACTTCTCCCCGTCGGGGTTGCCGGCGAGTTCATGGGTGGCCGCCAGCGCCATCTTGGGGGCCAGCTCGCCGGGGAAGGTGTCGAGCACCTCGGTGAAATGCTTGATGGCCGAGTCGTAGTCGCCGGTCAACAGCTCCGACACCGCGCGATACCACACCAGCCGCCAGCGCCAGCCGACACGTTCGGCGAGGTCGTCGAGTTTGCGGGTGGCGTTGCCGACGTCGCCGAGGTCGAGCAGCGCGCGCACCTCCATCAGCGGCAGCTCGACCGACTCCGACAGGTCGATGCCCTCGGCGTCCAGCGAGCCGTGCCGGAAAGCGCGCAGCGAATCGAGGGTCTGCACCGGCTGGGAAAGCACGGTGGCCTGCATCAGCGGCGCGGCCACGTCGGCCGGGTCGACCAGCGGCACCTGCAGCGCGGTGACGATCTCCTTGGCCGTGAGCTTCTCCGAATGCACCTGGCCGTCCAGATACACGTCGGTGTGGGCGACCAGCAGGTCGACCCCGAACGTCGAACGCGAGCGGGAAAAGATCGTCGATAACCCCGGCCGCGGCACCCCGGTGTCCTGGGCAACCACCTCGCGCAGCACACCCATCAGCTGCCCGGACATCTCCTCGGCGCTGCTAAACCGCCGCCGCGGATCGGGGTCGATCGCCCGGCGCAGCAACCGGCAGAACGAGTCGTACTTCTCCAGCACCGGGTCGTCGTCGGGCAGTCCCTCGACGTAGCGGCCGTTGCGGGTGCGCAGGTTCAACGTCAACGCCGCCAACGTGCGTCCGACCGTGTAGATGTCGGTGGCCACGGTCGGGCCGGTCCGCACGATCTCCGGCGCCTGGTAGCCGGGGGTGCCGTAGAGGTAGCCGAACGAGTTGATCCGCGACACCGCGCCGAGGTCGATCAGCTTGAGTTGCTCCTCGGTGAGCATGATGTTCTCGGGCTTGAGGTCGTTGTACACCAAGCCGATGGAATGCAAATAGCCCAGGGCAGGAAGGATTTCGAAGATGTAGGCGATAGCTTCGGCGACCGCGAGTTTGTCGCCCTTGCGTCGTTTGAGCGATTGTCCGCCGACGTACTCCATCACGATGTAGCCGACGGGATTCCCATGCCGGTCCGGGTGCTCGACGAAGTTGAAGATCTGCACGATCGACGGGTGCACCACTTCGGCCAGGAACTGTCGTTCGGCCATGGCGATCTTTTGCGCCTCGGCGTCGCCGGAATGCACCAGGCCTTTGAGCACCACCGGACGGTCGTTGACGTTCTTGTCGAACGCCAGATACACCCAGCCCAGCCCGCCGTGGGCGATGCACCCCTTGACCTCGTACTGGCCAGCGATGATATCGCCCGGGTTCAGTTGCGGCAGAAAGGAATACGGGCTGCCGCAGTACGGGCACCAACCCTCCGAGGGCGCCTCGCCGTCCGGGCCGGATCGGCCCACCGGCCGGCCGCAGTTCCAGCAGAACCGCCGAGACTCCGGCACCACCGGATCTGTCATCAGCGCTTCGAGCGGATCGGTGTAGGGCACTCGCGGCACCTCCACCAGGCCACCGCCCAGCTTTCGCACCGGCGGCACCGTGCGCGTCGCGGTGGTGGGCAGCCGTTCCTGCGGCTCGGTCTCGACGGTGCGCTCCGATGTGCGCTCCGAGTCGTCGAAATCCGGACGGAAGATGGCCTGGGTGGACATCGCACGCCGCACCGAGGCCGAGTCGGCGAGCACGTCCGCCGGCTGGGTGCCCGGGCCCTCGTCGGGGAGGCGCTGCTCCTCGCGTTCGCTGTCCATCGGCTCGTCCATCAGTCCACATACCTCGCGGCAGGCGGCGCCGGCGCCGGGCCCAAAACCGTTAACCACTTGCGGTACAACGTGTTCCATGTGCCGTCGCGGCGGATGCGTTCCAGCGTGCCGTTGACGAAACGGACCAGCCCGGTGTTGTTCAAGTTGATCCCGATGCCGTACGGCTGGGTGTCCATGTTCGGGCCGACGATGTGCAGGTAGGGATCTTGCGACACCAGCCCGGCCAGTATCGAGTCGTCGGTGCTGACGGCATCGACCTGCCGCTGCTGCAGCGTTACCAGGCAGTCAGCCCAGTTCACTACGGACACGATGATCGGCGGCGGGGCGATCTCGCGGATCCGTCGCAGCGACGTGGTGCCCTTGGCCACGCAGACCCGCTTGCCGGGCAAGTCCGACGACTTGACGATCGCCGAGTCGCGCGGCGCCAGGATGCGCTGGTAGGCGTCGAGGTAGACGGTGGAGAAGTTCACCAGCTTTCGCCGCTCGCAGGTGATCGTCATGGTCTTGACGACGATGTCGACCAGCGACTTCTGCAGTGCGGTAATGCGTTCGTCCGACGACAGGATCCGGTACTCGACGGCGGTCGGGGTGCCGAAGATGTCGCGCGCCACCTCGCCGGCGATGTCGACGTCGAAGCCGGTGATCTCGCCGGTGATGGGATCGCGGAAGCTGAACAGGTTGCTGCCGATGTCGAGCCCGACGACCAGCCGGCCGCGGGCGCGGATGCCGTCCACCGCGGCGTCGGCCTCCTCCTTGGTGGGGAAGGGCCGCAGGCTGGCGGTCGGATCGCAGTCCTCCAGCGAGTTCTTCGGCGGGCGCGGCGGCTGCGGCGGCAACTCTTGCATACCGGCCGGCGTGGGCGGCGGCAGTGTCGGCACCGACATCGCCACCGGCGGCGCGGGGTGAGCGCAGCCGGCCAGCACCATCCCGGCGGCAAGCGCCGCTGCCAGGGCCGTCCACCGGATCTTGGGCACGGGCGTCATCACCGGTACTCGTTCAGCCGTGGCCACAGACCCAGCGCGACCGCGATCGCAGCGCTCAGGCTGAGGACCACGCCGCCCACTGTGGCGCCGGACAGCCCGCGGCGCGCATTGAGGATGTCGGTGCGCAGCTGGTCGCGGCTCTGCTCCATGGTCTTGCCCAGCGCCTCGTCGAGTTTGTCGAACGCCGGGGTGGAGTCGTCTTCGCCATGGCCTAACGCCACCTCGGTGGCCGCCCGATAGTTGCCGACCGCAATGTAGGTGTTGATCCGGTCGTTGGCCTGCCGCCAGCGGGCCAGCAGCTGGTCGGCGCCTTGCAGATCGGTTTTGTCCACGGCGTCGGGGCGCGACAGGTACTCCTCGAGTTGCTGATGCATGCTGTCGATGCGCTGATAGAACGACTGTTTGCGAACATCTTCGTCGCCACGGCGGATCAGCGACAGCGTCTCGTCGGCGCGCGCTTGCTGGGCCGTGATCGACAGGTTCGTGATCGTCTTAAGTGATTCTGCCGCAGTGTTTTTCGCATTGCGGCTGCCTGTGGTGGAAATTGTCAGCGCCGTCCCCACCCAAATCACCATAACGAGAATGGCCAGCGCACCCGCGACCAGACCCGGGTTGATCCGCCGTTTGGTCCGCCGGGCCAGCCAGCGGTGTGAGTACGCGCCGAACACCACGGTGGTGGCCACGACGAGGATCACTGGGGCCGGAATCTGGGTCGACGCCGTGGTTTCGCTGTCCACCCGCGCCGAGGTCGCCTGGTATAGACACTGCGCGTCGGGCAGGATCGTCGACTGCATCAGCGCCGAGGCCTCCGACAGGTACGACGCGCCGACTGGGTTACCCGCCCGGTTGTTGGTGCGCGCGATCTCGATCAGCCCGGTGTAGACGCTCAGTTCGGCGTTGATGCGGCCCAGCAACAGCACCGCCGACTCGCCGCGGTCACAGTTGCCCAGCGGTTCGTCGGTCAGCCCGCTGGACGCCCGAGTCACCGCTACCGCGGCGTCGGTGATGGCCTGCTCATAGCGCTGCCGCACGGTGCGTGGCTCGGCTTGGGCGATGAACGCGGTCGCGGCTGCCGCATCGGCCACCGACAGCGTTGTGTAGAGCTGGCCGGCGGCGTAGGCCAGCGGCTCGGTGTGGTTGAGCACCGTAGACAACGCCTGCTGGCGGTGGTTGATGGTCGTCGAGGTGGCAAACGCGGTGGCGCCGCCCAGCGCCGCCAAGATGATGCCGATGGTCAGGATGCGGCCCGGTGTGGTCGAGATAAACCACCAACGGGGGTGGGCCGGTTCAGTCGGCGACCGCGACCCTAACGGCTCGGTCGACGGGTGCGCCAACTCAACGGTCACGTCTGTTCCGACCTCATCATCTTTTGGCCGATCCCCCAAAATTAACCGAAACGAACTATATAAGCGAAGTCTAAGAGCCCAAGTCGCTGACGGTGTGCCTTGCCGATACTTGTGTCCACAGGCCCGACGGCGTCGCGGGCTCGAGCCGAATGCGTGGCTCCTCCTCGGGCCGCGCCACGGCCCGCATCGTCGCCGGGCGAATATCCTGACTCCGTGCGCGGCGACGGTGACGGATGGGTGATTTCCGACAGCGGCGCCCGCTACTGGGGCCGCTACGGTGCGGCCGGTCTATTGTTGCGCGCGCCGCGCCCCGACGGCACACCGGCCGTGCTGCTGCAGCATCGAGCCTGGTGGAGTCATCAGGGCGGCACGTGGGGCCTGCCCGGTGGCGCCCGCGACAGCCATGAGACGCCCGAGCAGACCGCAGTCCGCGAAGCCTCCGAGGAGGCGGGCCTGCCCGCCGAGCGCGTCGCAGTGCGTGGGGCGGTGGTCACGGCTGAGGTTTTCGGCGCCAGCGGTGCTCAATGGACCTACACCACGGTCGTCGCTGACGCCGACGAATTGCTCTACACCACCCCGAATGGCGAAAGCGCGGAGTTGCGCTGGGTTGCTGAAGACGAGGTGGCCGACCTGCCGCTGCATCCGGGGTTCGCCGCCAGCTGGCACCGGCTGCGTACGGCGACCGTGCCGCTGCCCGCCAGCGACGAGCGCCGAGTGCAGCTGCCGTGCACGGTGGAGGTCGAACCAGGCGTCTTCGTCTGGTGCATGCCGGGCTCGCCGGAGCAGGAGCCCTCGCAGCTGAGTGACCGGATCAGCGCGCTGCTGCAAGCGCTGAACTGAGCTGTCGAGCCGCCGCCTCCGGGTCGTCGGCTGCGGTGATCGCCCGCACCACCACCACCCGCTGGGCACCGGCGTCGAGCACCTGCGGCAGCCGCTCGGCGTCGATGCCGCCGATCGCGAACCACGGCTTCTCGCCGGCCCGTTCGGCGGCGGCCCGCACTAGCTGCAGGCCCGGCGCCGGTCGGCCGGGCTTTGTCGGGGTGGGCCAGCACGGGCCGACGCAGAAGTAGTCGACGTCGTCGGCGACCGCACCGGCGACCTGGTCGACGCCGTGGGTGGAGCGGCCGATCACTGTGCCCGGCCGCACGATCTCCCGCGCGATTTCCAGCGGCAGGTCGCGCTGACCCAGGTGCAGCACGTCGGCGCCGGCGGCCCGGGCGATGTCGGCGCGGTCGTT
>NZ_DASRBZ010000135.1:0-2877 GCF_035653355.1 Mycobacterium sp.
GACGACTTCGAAGTTGCCGTGCGCGCCGGTGCCGAAGTCGGATTGGATGAGGCAGGCGGCGCCGGCGACGTTGTCGTGGTCGCCGGTGACGCGGGTGCCGCGGATCCAGGGTTGGCGAGGATTGCTGTTGTCACGGTAGAAATGGCGCAGCTCGGTAGTGCCGTTGCCCAGTTGGAGGGGAACGACGACTTCGAAGTTGCCGTGCGCGCCGGTGCCGAAGTCGGATTGGATGAGGCAGGCGGCGCCGGCGACGTTGTCGTGGTCGCCGGTGACGCGGATGCCGCGGATCCAGGGTTGGCGAGGATCGTTGTTGTCACGGTAGAAATGCCAGAGTTCGGTCTTTCCGGAGGGTTGCCGGAGCGGGACGACGACTTCGAAGTTGCCGTGAAATCCGGTGAGGTAGTCCGATTGGATCAGACAACCGGGCGCGGCGACGGTATCCTGATCGCTGGTAATTCGTGTTCCGCGTACCCACGGCCCGAAATCGTTGCGGGAGTTGTCCCGGAACCAGTGCCACAGTTGTGCGCCCTGCATAATGACTGCCTCGAAGTTGCCGTGCAGTTTGAGACCATAATCGGATTGGATGAGACTGACGTGGACTCGGGACATGGCAACGGTGCCTTTCAGCCTCACCGGGATGGGCAAACTGGCCGCCGAGTGGCGGACTGGCGGAGGCGGACGGGAATCGAACCCGCCTGGTCGAGTTGCTCGACCACGTCGGTGTTGAAGACCGCGGGGGCCACCAGGCGCCCATACGCCTCCACCGGAGGATCCTAGGACCTGGTCCACACGCACTAGGCACCACGAATGCGGTTATCGGTGTGTCGCGCTCTGATGCGCAGTTCGTCGGGCACAGAGGACCGACGCGTAGGGCACGGGAGCGCGACACGCCGCTAAGGCAAGACGCGCGGGGGCCCGGCCACTCGGGATGAGTGACCGGGCCCGCTAGTGCAGCCAGGTCAGCTGACGCCGAGTTTTTCGGCGGCCATCCGGGTTCCCTCGACCCGGTTCTTGATCTTCTGGAAGGCGATGTCGCGGGCGTAATCGGGGGAGCCGTGGTTGGGTTTCTCGTCGATGCTAAACGGCGAGAAGCCGCAGTCGTCGGTGGACCCGATGCGCTGCTTGTCGATGAAGTTGGCGGCCCGCATCAGCTGGTCGCAGATCTCCTGGGGGCTTTCCGGGCGGGGGCTTTGTCCCACGCACACCCCGATGTAGGCCATCTGGGCCACGCCGTCGGCGTCGTCTTGCAGGTTGTCGGCGATGGACTGGTACACCGGGTCGCGGTCGCGCTCGCTGGCCAGCTGGATGAGGAAGTACCCAGCATTGATCTTGAACATGCTCGGCAGCAGATTGTTGTAGGGCACATCGGCGCTGTGCACCGAGTCGCGGTCGCCACCCGGGCAGGTGTGAATACCGATGTTCTTGCGTTCCTCGGGCGAGAACTGGGCCATCACCCGGTTGTTGAGCTCGATGAAATGCGGCAGCAACCCGGCCCCGGTCCACGGGTTGCGCGGGTCTTCCCGGGTCGACAGCCGCCCCTCGGTGAAGTCCACCGACACCCGGACAGCACCGGCGGCGAAGGCCTCGCGGATGTCTCTGACACATTCGTTGACGATGTCTTGTTCGAATTCTTCCCGGGGATAGCCGGGCACCTCATCGTGCAGCGGGTACAGCAGGGCCAGCATCGACGGCGCGATCACCGCCTGCTTCATGGGCACATGCGCATACTGGATCGATTTGCGCAGAAAATCCGCAGCGTAGTGTTTGTACCGGAAGGGTCCCCCCGTCAGGCGGGGCAACTGCCGCCCGTGACCATCGGCGAAGATCGCGAAGAACTGGCCACCCGGGCCGAGATTATCGGCCAGCCCGGTACCGCTTAGCGTGTCGGTAAGAGGGTAGGTGGCAAAGCTCGACACCCGCTGCTCGCCGTCGGAAATAATGGGTGATCCGGTGGCCTCAAACCGCTCGATCGAATCCTTGACCGCTTCTTCCTGCTCGGCTTCCAACGCCGCTAGATCGATCTTCCCCTCATCATAGGCGGCATACGCAGCCTGCAACTTCGCCGGCCGCGGCAGCGACCCAACAGGCTCAGTAGGAATTCCGGTGGCCGTTCTCGGATCATAATCAGCCATGATTTCTCTCCCATTGCTTTAGTAGCGAAACAGTGATTGTGCTACTCGTGGACTCCTTACTTCGCAAAGGTTCGCCCGGTCCCGACGAAGGGAGCCAGCGCACCAGGCGCCGGAAACAGACAGGTCTGTCTCAGATTGTGACCTGAATCATAGTCAGTTGACAATGAGTCGGTCAAGAGCTAGGCGTCCTGGCCATAGCGATCTGCCGGCGCATTCGACCGCGCCTGTCACTGCCAGTTCGTTGCCGGGACCTCGCCCGACCTTCAGAACGGTTCGGGGCAGGTCAATCGCTGGTACGGACGCGTCCAGCGGGCGTGTAGGCGCCTACCCCACTGCCGTTACGGCACTGTCCATGCGGATGCCGATCGACGTCCGCGCAGTGCCGCCGGTGGGACCGCCAACCAGGTGCATGGGCCGGCCGTCTTCCTGGCCGGCCAGTCCGGGGCCGGCCAGGAAGACCAGGCTGCCCTGGCCGGCCTGCCAGGTGCGGACAGGGTCGCCGGAACGGTTGCGGCACAGCGTGAACGGCGCCGAACCGGCAATCGTGATCACAACGACGAGCTGCGCGAACCGGCGCTGATCGCGGTGCGGCGTGATGCCGAGCGACCCTGGATGGTAGCGCTGGATGGCGGCCTCGTTCGGTCGCCACTGGGGCAACCCGTGCCGCTGGATCTGATCGGCAAGCTCGTCGCACAGGCGAGCCAGCGCTGGGTAGCGCGGCATGAGCCGCTCCAGGGGCACCGCG
>NZ_DASRBZ010000136.1:0-20276 GCF_035653355.1 Mycobacterium sp.
CGGCAGCAAGAGGGCGCTGTCTCCGAACTCGTGCCAGAGATAGCCGTGCTCGACGGCTTCTCGGTATGCCGCCCCGACCAACTCCGGGCCAGCGACGGCTTCCAGCAGCAACAGGTGCGAGGCGCCGGCGTCGTGCCATCCGGTGATCAGGCCGTCGACCACACGAGCCGGGTAATCCGGCCCGAGGACCAGTTCAGTCCAGCCCGCCGCCGGCACAACGGTGCCGTCGGGGCGTGCGGCGGATTCGAGAGCCCGGGTCACCGTGGTGCCGACGGCGATTACCCGGTGGCCCAAGGCGTGCGCCAGGTTCACCAGCTGCGCGGTGGTCGCCGGCACCTCGAACGGCTCGGGCGCCGGCGGCTCGCCCGGCTCTGCTGACGACACCCCGGCGTGCAGGGTGATCGGCGCGATGACAACACCGGATGCCACCAACGTGGTGACCAGATCAGTGCTGAAGGGTCGAGCGGCGCTCGGCATTTCAGCGCTGCCGGGCTGCCGGGCGAAGACGGTTTGGTAATAGCGCAGCGGCCATCGCCGCGGCACATAGGCGTAGCGGATCGGTCGGCCGTGCCGGGCCAGGTACGACGCGACCCCGCCTTCTGGGCCTTCGACCACCACGCGCGCCGTCCACAACCGTGCCCCCTCGACGCCCGCGACCGGGTAGGAGGAGCGGACGACCAGTGCGGCGCCGTCGGGCAGCTCGATGCGCTCGCCGGGCCGGATGTCGGGCAGATGCGCGGTGGCGGTTCCCGCCGGCCGCACTTCGACCACCCAGACGTTGTTGCTACGCGCGGTGGAGAAGTGGACGGTGACCGGTTGCCCGGCGCGGCGGCCGTCGACGGCGGCCGGCAGCGTGGCCGAATTGTTCACCACCAGCAGGTCGCCGGGGCGCAGGAAGTCGCCCAGGTCGGCGAAGCGGGCGTGGCTGATGCCGCTCGGTTGCGCGACCAGCAGCTTGACCGCGTCGCGGGCGACGCCGCGCGCTTCAGGCGGCTCGGTGGCATCGGAGCCCGGCGGGCGCTGAAACCGGGTCCGCGGGCTGGCGGGGCTCATGCGCCGGCCACCGCGAGGTCAGCGGCGCGGTAGCGCCCGGGCGTGGGCCGGGTGTCGAGCAGCCGCAGCAGGGCCGGCACGACCGATGCCGGCTCGGCGCGATCCGAGATGTCCTCGCCGGGGAATGCGGCCTGATGCATCTCGGTGCGCATGTCGCCGGGGTCGAAGGCATAGACCGGCACGTCGGGCATCTCGGCGGCCAGGATGGCCGAGAGTTGGTCGAGCGCAGCCTTCGACGATCCGTACCCGCCCCAGCCCGGGTATGGCTCGACGGCCGCATCGGACGTCAGGTTGAAGATCGCGCCGTCGTTGGCGGTCAGTGCCGGCAGCGCCGCCTGAATCAGGGCCAGCGGGGCGAAGACGTTGGTGTCGTAGACCGCTCGCAGTTCGCTGGCCCGGTAGTCGGCCAGAGCAGGCTGCGGACTGGGGCCCAGCCGGCTGGCATTGTTCACCAGCAGCGTGAGCGGTCCGGCGTCGACCGCCGCGGCAAGCAGTGCGGCGCGATGCGAAGCGTCGGTGACATCACCGGTCAGCGGGATGAACTGCGACGAGCTCAGCTGTCGCGCAAGTGCTTTTAGTTCGTCGCCGCGGCGGGCGTCGCCCACAACGATCCAGCCGCGGTCCAGCAAGGCCGCGGTCAGCGCTTGCCCGAAGCCGCGGGCGGCGCCGGTAACGATGGCAACGGGTCGGGTGTTTTCATTTTGCGTCATACTGGCATACTGGTAGTTAAAGTAAACTTTAGGTCAATGTGGAGTGAGGCAGGTCACATGGACAGTCGGGATTTGCTGACCGTCGGCGAGATCGCCGAGCGCAGCGGGTTTACGGCTTCGGCAATCCGGTTCTACGAGAACGCCGGGTTGATCACCGCGTCAAGGACTTCCGGCGGGCAGCGCCGATTCGAACGAAACATGTTGCGTCGCTTGGCCTTTATTCGTGCCGCCCGCAATGTCGG
The DNA here is from genome assembly GCF_035653355.1 of Mycobacterium sp. Taxonomy (GTDB): domain Bacteria; phylum Actinomycetota; class Actinomycetes; order Mycobacteriales; family Mycobacteriaceae; genus Mycobacterium. The sequence goes on from NZ_DASRBZ010000136.1 coordinate 2,006, forward strand.
GCTCAGCCTCGACGAGGTCGCTGCCGCGCTGGCGAAGCTGCCGGACGGGCGAACGCCGACTCGCGCCGACTGGAACCGGTTGTCCAAGGATTGGCGGACCCGCCTCGACGACCAGATCGCAGGCCTGATGGCGCTTCGCGACAATTTGGACTCCTGCATAGGGTGCGGCTGTCTGTCGCTGAAACGGTGCGCGATCTCCAATCCCGCCGACACCGCTGCGAGCTCGGGACCGGGTGCGGTCTACTTGCCGAAATCGGTGCGGCGGATACCCGCCGAGGAGACGTAAAAGCTCCCGACACGCAGTGCGTGCGGGAGCTTTTACGTCTGCTCGCGGTTACTCGGCGAGTCGCTGCTTGAGCGCCTCGAACTCGTCTTTGACGCCGGTGGGCAGCTTTTCGCCGACGAACTCGAACCACTCCTCGATCATCGGCAGTTCCTTGCGCCATTCGGCGGGGTCGACAGACAGCGCCTTCGCCACATCGTCGGCGTCGACGTCGAGGCCGTTCAAGTCGAGGTCGTCGACGCCGGGCACGACGCCGATCGGGGTGTCCTGTCCGCCCGCCTTGTGCTCGATGCGGTCGACGATCCACTTGAGCACCCGGCTGTTCTCCCCGAAGCCCGGCCACAAGAACTTGCCGTCGTCGCCGCGGCGGAACCAGTTGACGAAGAAGACCTTCGGCAGCTTGGACTCGTCATGGTTCTTGCCGAGATCTAGCCAGTGCTGGAAGTAGTCGCCGACGTGATAGCCCAGGAACGGCAGCATCGCCATCGGGTCGCGGCGCACGGTGCCGACCTTGCCCTCGGCGGCGGCGGTCTGCTCGCTACCCATGGTGGCTCCCATGAACACCCCGTGCTGCCAGTCGCGGGCCTCGGTCACCAGCGGAACCGTGGTCTTGCGGCGGGCGCCGAACAGGATGCCGGAGATCGGCACGCCCTGCGGGTCGTCCCACTCCGGCGCCAGGATCGGGCACTGCGACATCGGGGTGCAGTAACGCGAGTTCGGATGAGCGGCTTTGGTTTCGGTCTCGCGGATAACCCAGTCGTTGCCCTTCCAGTCGATCAGGTGATCCGGCTCACCTTCGAGGCCCTCCCACCACACGTCGCGGTCGTCGGTGAGCGCGACATTGGTGAACACCGTGTTGCCGGCGGCGATGGTACGCATTGCGTTGGGGTTGGATTTCCAGTTGGTGCCCGGCGCGACGCCGAAGAAACCGAACTCCGGGTTGACCGCGTAGAGCCGGCCGTCCTTGCCGAACCGCATCCAGGCGATGTCGTCGCCGAGTGTTTCGGCGCGCCACCCCGGGATGGTCGGCTGGATCATCGCCAGGTTCGTCTTGCCACAGGCGGACGGGAACGCCGCGGCGAAGTAGTAGGCCTTATTTTCCGGCGAGATCAGCTTGAGGATCAGCATGTGCTCGGCCAGCCAGCCCTCGTCGCGGGCCATCACCGACGCGATGCGCAGCGAGTAGCACTTCTTGCCCAACAGCGCGTTGCCGCCGTAGCCCGAGCCGTAGCTCCAGATTTCGCGGGTCTCCGGGAAGTGGGTGATGTACTTGGTGTCGTTGCACGGCCACGGCACGTCTTTTTGGCCGGGCTCCAGTGGCGCCCCGACCGAATGCAGCGCCTTGACGAAGAAGCCGTCGTCACCCATCTTCTCCAGGGCAGCCTTGCCCATCCGGGTCATCACCTTCATCGAGACGACGACGTACTCGGAGTCGGTGATCTCGACGCCCAGCTTGGGGTCGTCGGCGCCGAGCGGGCCCATGCAGAACGGCACCACCCACATGGTGCGGCCGCGCATACAGCCGCGGTAGAGCTCGGTCATGGTCGCCCGCATCTCCGCGGGGTCCATCCAGTTGTTGGTTGGCCCAGCGTCTTCCTTGCGCTCCGAGCAGATGAAGGTGCGCGATTCGACTCGTGCCACGTCCGACGGGTCGGACAGCGCCAGGTAGGAGTTGGGGCGCTTCTTCTCGTTCAGCTTCTTGAAGGTGCCCGCCTCGACCAGGTGATCGCAGAGCCGCTGCCATTCCTCGTCGGAGCCGTCAGCAAAGACCACCCGGTCCGGCTGGGTCAGCTCGGCGACCTCCTCCACCCAGGCCAGCAGACCCTGATGTTTCGTCGGCGCGGTATCGAGACCGGGAACGGTCGCTGAGGTCATTAGCTTCTCCTGCGTACGTATCAATCTCGGACGTGTCTCGTCCCTGGCATTCGCTGTGGCTCTAAATACAGGTTATCGCGGGCGACTTATCCAGGATGGCTCGGGCGTGTATCAGCTCACTCACAGGAACGATTCAGATGAGCGTCACTCGCCGTTCTCCTCGAGCTCGGCCGAATCGTCTGCGCTGGTGGTGGCGCCGGTCAGCGGCGCCGTTTGGTTGTCGACGGCAGGATCGCCACTTTCTGCCTCGCCCGATTCGCCCAATTCCCGTCGCACCGCTGCCAGCGCGGCCTGCACCGTCGGCATCTCGCGGTCACGCACCGCGGTGGCCCTCGCCGTGGCCACGGCGTGCTCGCGCAGTTCGCTGTCGATCGCTTTCACCCGGGCCGCGACCCGGGCGTGCTCGCGTTCGTCTTGCTCACCCACCGCGGCGCTCAGCACGGTCTCGGCGGCCAGCACCCGCGTGGCAACCAGCTGCTCGACCGCCGATCGCAGCGACGCGGTGGCCTCACCGACCCAGCGGTCGAGCACCGCGCGGTCGTGCAGCAATCCCCGAGTCCCGACCACCCACACCGTGACCGCGAGGCCGATCGCCACACAGGCGACGATCCCGGCCGCCGTCAGCCCGGGTGCCAGGTTCGCCAGCAGGCGGCTCAGCGTCAGCGCCACCCCCAAACCGAAACCGGCGCCCAGCGCCATCATCAGCCGGGTCTCCAGCCGCCGGGATTTCAGCGGCGGCGCCGGCACCTCGACCGCCGGCGGCTCCGGAGCAGCCGGCAGCTCGACGGACAGACCCAGGCTCTGAGCCATGTCGGCCAGGTGCTGGCTGCTGCCGTCGCTCACCTCGGCCACAACATCGCTGACCCGGCCACGGGCATAGGGTTCGAAGCCCCCCAGCTTGCGCCGGGTCAACCCGGCCGCGTCCTCCTGCAGCTCGCTGCGCAGCGAGGCACAGCGGTTGCGGGCGAAGTAGGACAGTTGAACGCGCGCTTGCTGGATCTGGCTGCGCAGCGCGATCGTGCGCTCGGATTTTGACAGCCGGCGCTGCCGCAGAACCGCGCTGCGCTCGTCACGTAACGCGGCCACCCGCGCCTGGCGGCCGGCGCCTTCGGCGTCGCGTTCATACCTGCGGGAGATCATCTGCACACGAGACTCCCACGCGCGCAACCGGTTTCGTCGGGCAACATCGGGATCGGCGAGTTGTTTCTGGACTTGGGCGACCAGATCGTCGACGCGTGGCTCGCCGGTCTGGGGTGCCGCAGCCACCCCGACCCATGTCACGTTGCAGTAGCGCGGCGCATGGGCGGCCAGTAGGTCACGGTCGATGACCAGCATGTCGCGCCACTTGTGGTGCACGTCGATCTTCGACACCGCGCAGACCACCACGTCGGTGTCGGTGGCCGCCGCGTCGAGCAGCGCACAGTCGGAGTCGGTCAACGCGGCCGCCGCAGAGACCACAAACACCACCGCCATCGGTGCCTCGCCCGGCGCGAGGTCGGCCGATTCGATGAAGGTGTGCTCGGGCAGCCGTTCGCGCAGCGCCGACGCTACAGCGCTGACGCCTGCCAGCCACGGACCCATCACCAGCACCGCATCGCGGCGCTGCACGCTCGGCGATGCCAACCGGGGCCCAATCGCGGCGACCAGTGCGTCGACCTCAGCGGCGGGATCGTTGCGATCGGTCTCGATCACGGCGCTCCCCCGGCCCGCGACCACAGCCGCAGCGACCCCCGAGCGATGTCCGCGCCGCAACTGCGCTGCACGGCCGACACCGGTCCGCGGCTGTAGCGCTGCCACGTCACGGCTCGCCGCAGATGAGCGGCCTGCCCCTCACCCGGGTCGACAGGCAGCCCGACGGCTTCGACGACGTCAACCGCGGCGGCCATCCGGGCGATCACCGTGTCGTCGCTGGACAAGAAGCCGCTGATCCGCTGGTCGCTGACCGCCAGTGTCTGCAGGTCGTCGAGCGCGTCGAGGATGCGCCGGTAGCGCACCTCGGCGCCGGCCGCGCTGATCCGCCCGATTACGGAGTCAACGCGGCTGGCACGGCGCAGCAGGGCACGCAGCTGCGCACGGGATCTCCCCTGCCGCGCCGCCGCGACCCCCAGCGTGATCCCCAACATGTCGAGCGTCTCCAACAGCCGCTGCCGGGTAGCGCGCGGCAGCAGATGCGAGCCAGCCAGAAACGCCGCTGCCGAGCTCAAGTCGGCGGGCTCAGCGGCCACCAGCTGCAGCGCCGCCCACAGCGTGTCGTCCAGCTCGGTCGCAGCGACAGCAAGTAGCCCGACCATCGGCTCCACCGGGACCCCGGTGAGTGCGGAAAGGTGCGCGGAGTGGTCGCGTGCCGCGCCGATCGGTCCGGTCAGATCCGCCTTGGTCAGCACCCCCACCACCGGATGTTGCGCCGCCGCGATGGCGTCGCGGTCCTCGGGTTTGACCACCTCAGCGACGACGGACACGTCGACGTCGGCATCCGATGTGGTGACGTGCACACCCCGGCCGGCCAACGCCCGCGCGACCGTGCTGCGGCCGACCCCACGCCGGCCGTGGACCGCCACGCGCAGCGGCGCCGCGATGTGCCGCGCGATCTCCCTCAGCGCAGGATCGTCGACCTCGTCCGCGAATCGTGCCAGCTCATCGACGAAGAACTGGTGCCCGTGGTCGCTCATGCCATCGAATGGTGGCATCTGCGCCGCCGTGACGCGAGCCACGCCATAGCAGCCGTAGGCAACTGTTGGGTATCAATCTGCACCACAGGGCGGCTGCACCATGGGTTCATGGGCCACGATGGACGGGTGCATGCGCAGCGCGGGGCAGCAGCAACATCGGCGAAGCTGCCCGACACCGACGTGTCTGCGCCGCGCTATCCACGGGTCACCAGCTTTCGGTCCCGGCGTTCCGCGCTTTCCAGCGCCCAGCAGCAGACCTGGGAGCGGCTGTGGCCGGTGTACGGTCTCGACGCCCCACACTCCGGCGGCCACCAGACCCCGGCCGTTGACGCCAGCCCCGTCGACAGCGCTGCCTGGTTTGGCCGCGAGGCGCCGGTGGTACTCGAAATCGGCTGCGGCACAGGCACTTCCACGCTGGCGATGGCGCACGCCGAGCCGGACGTCGATGTCATCGCGGTGGATGTGTACCGACGCGGGCTGGCGCAGCTGCTCTGTGCCGTCGCGCGGGCAGGGGTCGACAATATCCGGCTGATCCGCGGCGACGCCGTCGACGTGCTCGAACACTTGATCGCGCCGGGTTCGCTGGCTGGGGTTCGCGTTTTCTTTCCCGACCCGTGGCCCAAGGCCCGCCACCAGAAGCGCCGGCTGCTGCAGCCTGCCACGTTCGCACTGATCGCCGACCGGCTGCGGCGCGACGGTGTGCTGCATGTGGCGACCGACCACGCCGGCTACGCCGAGCACATCGCCGAGGCGGGTGACGGCGAGCCGCGGCTAGCTAGGGTCGATCCACGCAGCCGGCGGCTGGCCATCTCGGTAGACCGCCCGACAACTAAATATGAAACGAAAGCCCGCCACGAGGGCAGTGCAGTCACTGAGTTGCTCTGGGAAAGACGCTAACCATGAGCCTGACAGAAGAAACGCACACACCCGAACCCTTCCCGCCCCCGGCGTCGTCGGCCGAGTCCTACGGAAACGGGGTTGGCGGGTTCGCGCAACCGGTCCACCGTGTGTTGCTGGTCTGGGACGCCCCAAACCTCGACATGGGCCTTGGCTCCATCCTGGGCCGGCGCCCGACGGCGCTGGAGCGCCCGCGTTTCGACGCGCTGGGCCGCTGGCTGCTCGCTCGCACCGCCGAACTGGCTGCCGACCGCCCTGACGTGCCGGTCGAACCCGAGGCCACGGTCTTCACCAACATTGCCGCGGGCAGCGCCGAGGTCGTGCGGCCATGGGTGGACGCGTTGCGTAACGTGGGCTTCGCCGTCTTCGCGAAGCCGAAGATCGACGACGACAGCGACGTCGACGGCGACATGCTGCGGCACATCGCGCTACGGTGCAATGAGGGTCTTGCCGCGCTGGTGGTGGCCTCCGCCGATGGTCAGGCGTTCCGGCAACCGCTGGAAGACATTGCGCGCGGCGGGGTACCCGTCCAGGTGCTCGGATTTCGCGAACATGCGAGTTGGGCGCTAGCGTCGGATAGCTTGGAATTCGTCGACCTGGAGGACATTGCGGGCGTTTTCCGCGAGCCGCTGCCGCGGATCGGCTTGGATTCGCTGCCTGAAGAAGGAGCGTGGCTGCAGCCGTTCCGGCCGCTGTCCTCGCTACTGGCCTCGCGTGTGTAAAAACTCAAGACCACTGCGCGGGTCGTCACAGATTCAGTAAGGAGATTACGTGTTCGCCTGGTGGGGCCGAATGGTCTACCGCTACCGGTTCATCGTAATCGGGGTCATGGTGGCGCTTTGCCTCGGCGGCGGCATCTTCGGGCTGACGCTCGGCAAGCATGTCACGCAGAGCGGTTTCTACGACGACAGCAGCCAGTCGGTCAAGGCATCGGTGCTGGGCGACCAGGTCTATGGACGCGACCGCACCAGCCACATCGTGGCGACGTTCCCCGCACCACCCGGGAAAACGGTCGATGACCCAGCCTGGTCCAAACAGATCAAGGACCAGCTCAACAAGTTCAAAGCCGACCATCCCAAACAGGTTCTCGGCTGGGTGGGTTACCTGGCCGCCCCCAACACCACCGACCCGGTGGTCAAGGGCATGGCGACCGAGGACAAACAGCACACCTTCGTGTCGATCCCGCTCAAGGGCGACGACGACGACACCATCCTCAACAACTACAAGAAAATTGCGCCCGATTTGCAAAAGCTCGACGGCGGCAAAGTTGAACTCGCCGGACTCGAGCCGGTGGCCAGTGCCCTGACCGGCACCATCGAAACCGACCAACGGCGCATGGAAGTTCTGGCGCTGCCCTTGGTGGCAGTGGTGTTGTTCCTGGTTTTCGGTGGGGTGGTCGCCGCCTGCCTGCCGGCGATCGTCGGCGGTCTGGCCATCGCCGGGGCACTGGGCATCATGCGCTTCATCGCGCTCTTCGGACCGGTGCATTTCTTCGCCCAACCGGTCGTAACCATGGTCGGCCTCGGCATCGCCGTCGATTACGGGTTGTTCGTCGTGAGCCGGTTCCGTGAGGAGATCGCCGAGGGCTACGACAACGAGGTCGCGGTTCGGCGCACGATGATGACGGCTGGGCGCACCGTGATGTTCTCGGCGGTACTGATCGCCGTCTCAGCGGCCAGCATGCTGGTGTTCCCGCAGGGTTTCCTGAAGTCGTTGACGTACGCCGTCATCGCCTCGGTCATGCTCTCGGCGATTCTGTCGATCACGATCCTGCCGGCGGTGCTCGGCATCCTGGGCCGCCACGTCGACGCGCTGGGTGTACGCACGCTGTTCCGCGTTCCGTTCCTGGCTAATTGGAAGGTATCCCGGGCGTATTTGAACTGGCTGGCAGACCTGCTGCAAAAGACCAAGACCCGTGAAGAGGTCGAGCACGAGTTCTGGGGCAAGCTGGTCAACCGGGTGATGAAGCGGCCGTTGGTGTTCGCCCTTCCGATCGTGGTAGCGATGATCTTGCTGATCATGCCGCTGTTCAAGCTGGAGCTCGGCGGCTTCAGCGAGAAGTACCTGCCGCCCAGCAATCCGGTGCGCCAAGCCCAGGAGCACTTCGACAAGCTGTTTCCCGGCTACCGCACCGAGCAGCTGACCCTGGTCATCCAAAGCACCAACCACACCAAGGTGACCGACCAGCAGGTGGCCGACATCCGCAGCAAGGCGCCGGTCAGCGGGTTCACCGCGAAGACGTGGGAAGAGCGTCCCTGCCCGAACATTGAGGGCAATCCGTGCGTCGCCGGCCCCAACGGGACCACTCATCCCAAGGATGACACGGTCCGGGTCATCCAGAACGGGCTGGTCAACTCCAACGACGCAAAGAAGAAGATCCCGGATCTGCGGGCGATCACCCCGCCCAAGGGCCTCAACGTCATGGTCGGCGGCACCCAGGCCCTGGTGCAGGACAGCATCCACGGCATTTTCGGCAAGATGCCGCTGATGCTGGTAATCCTGCTGACCACCACCACGCTGCTGATGTTCCTGGCTTTCGGCTCGGTGGTGCTGCCGCTCAAGGCAACGGTGATGAGCGCGCTGACACTCGGCTCGACGATGGGCATCTTGACGTGGATCTTCGTCGACGGTCACTTCTCTAAGTGGCTGAATTTCACGCCGACACCGCTCACCGCGCCGGTTATCGGCCTGATCATCGCGGTCGTCTTCGGTTTGTCGACGGACTATGAGGTGTTCCTGGTCTCCCGAATGGTCGAGGCCAGGGAACGCGGCATGTCCACCGCCGAAGCGATCCGGATCGGCACAGCGACCACCGGTCGCATCATCACCGCGGCGGCGGCGGTGCTCGCGGTGGTCGCCGGCTCGTTCGTGTTCTCCGACCTGGTGATGATGAAGTACCTGGCGTTCGGGTTGATGGCGGCGCTGTTGCTCGACGCCACCGTGGTGCGGATGTTCCTGGTGCCGTCGGTGATGAAACTGCTTGGCGACGACTGCTGGTGGGCGCCGGTGTGGATGAAGCGCCTGCAGAACCGCATCGGGCTGGGCGAGATTCACCTGCCCGACGAACGCAAACGACCAGCACCGCGCGGCCGGGCTGGGCGTCCTCCGGCCGAGCCGCAACCGGCCGCAGCTGGCCGGCCGCGTCCGCCACACGATCCCACCCATCCCGGCGTGGAGGGGCCGTCGCGTCCGCGCGCGGCCAGCCGACCCCCGTCCCGGCCACCCGCACAGCCCACCCCCTCCGGCGCCAGCACCACCCGGATGCCCGCTGGCGGTGGGGAACCCGCAGAGCCGCCGACGACCCGCTTGACCACACCCAAGAGCACGAACGCGGCGCCGACCAACCGGCATCCGCAGAAGCCGGTCCCGCCGCACGACCGCGAAATCGAGTCGTGGCTAAGCGAATTGCGCGATGGCCTCGACGTGCCCCGCGAACGGCCGCCCCACGACCGCGACCTGCCGCCAGCGCCGCCGCGCCCACGTGAGCGGGATACGCAGACACGACGTGAACCTGAGGAGCGCCCACCCGCGCGCACACGGCGAGCTGACCCTCAAGGCGACGTACCGGGCGCGGGCAAGGCCGCGCCACCCAAACCGTCGGCTGAGCAGACCCGCGCCCTCCCCGTTCAGGACGATCGTTCCGACCCGCCAGCCAGCGACGCCGACGCCACCACCGCGATCCCGACCGCGCCATCGGAGGAAAGCGACTCCGACGTGGCTACCGAGAAGCTCAACTCGCGCGGCCAGCGAGGCAACAGCGGCGACCAGCCCCGTCAGCGCGGCAGCGTCAGCGCCCAGGATCTGCTGCGCCGCGAAGGCCGGTTCTAACTAGTCCTCGCTACGCTCCTCGGACTCGCCACCGTGTGGCGCCGAGCTTGATTCGACGCTATCCGGTTCGGCATGGACGAGCGTCGGGCCGCTGTCGGCTGTCGCCTCGACCTCGGGGGCGGGACCGGATGCCATCAGCGCCCGCACCGCACGGTCGACGAAGGCGATTGTCGGGACGGCCAGCAACGCGCCGACGATGCCCGCGAGGATCCCGCCGGTCGAAATACCCACCACCACACCCAACGGATGGATCGATACCGCGCGGCCCATGACCAGCGGCTGCAGCACATGCCCCTCCAACTGGTTGACCCCGATGATCACCCCCAGCGTGATCAAGGCATAAATCCATCCCTTGGCGATCAGCGCCACTATCACCGCCACTAATCCACTCACTACCGCACCGACCAACGGGATGAACGCGCCGAGAAACACCAGCGAGGCGAGCGGCAAAGCCAGCGGCACACTCATGATCGCCAGACCGGTACCGACACCGGCTGCGTCGACCAGCGCCACCAGGAACGTCGCCCGCACGTAGCCGATCAACGACTGGAACCCGGCTATGCCGGCTTTGTGGACCTTGTCGCGGACCTCGCTCGGGAAGATCCTGACCACGAACTGCCAGATGTTGCGGCCGCCGTACAGGAAGAAGATCAACGTGAACAGCACGACGAACGCGCCGGTGACGATCTCGGTGATGGTGGTCGCCGTCGACAGCGCGCCGCTGGTCAGCTTGGACTGATTTCTCTGCATCATGTCGGTCACGGTGTTGCCGATGTTGTTGACCTGGTCCCGGCTCATGTGGATCGGGCCTTCGACGAGCCACTTACGGGTCGAGTCGATCAACCGCGTCACCTGGGTGACCAGCGCCGGCAGACCATCGATGAACTGGGTGACGACGAAAGCCAGAACTCCGCCGATCGCGGCGAATCCGGTCAGCAACAGCAGGAACACCGCGAGGCCGCGGTGTACCCCGTGCCGGTCCAGCCAGTCGACTCCGGGCAACAGCAGTGCCGAGAGAATCAACGCCAGCGCCAGCGGAACGACGACCACCTCCAGCCGCTTCATCACCAAGAGCACCGCCACCAGGGCGGCGAACAGCACCAACAGCCGCCATGACCATGCGGCCGCCTTCCGCACAAGCGGGTGGACGGATTCGTCTTCCAGGACAGACATTCCGGTAGCGTATCGGGCCTGGCCGCGCTGAAACGGCCGATCACCTGCGCGGCGGGCCGACACCCCGGCGAAGCCGCGCGACGCTGACGACGCGATCTGCACCGCTACCCTGAAGCAGTGCCGTATGACGCACCGGCCGGGCCCCTTCGTCCTCAGCAGGAAGAACCTTCCCGCGGCAAGTACTGGTGGGTGCGCTGGGTGGTTCTGGCCGTCGTGGCGATCGTGCTCGCGGTCGAGGTGGCGCTGGTGTGGGATCAGTTGGCCAAGGCCTGGACGACGCTGTTGTCGGCAAAGTGGTGGTGGTTGGCCGCGGCCGTGCTGGCGGCGATCGCATCGATGCACAGCTTCGCGCAGATACAGCGCACGCTGCTGAGATCTGCCGGGGTACAAGTCAAACAACTGCGCTCTGAAGCCGCCTACTACGCGGCCAACTCGTTGAGCACCACACTGCCGGGCGGGCCGGTGCTCGCGGCGACATTTCTGCTACGACAGCAACGCCTTTGGGGTGCGTCGACGCTGGTGGCGTCCTGGCAGCTGGTGATGGCGGGCGTGCTGCAGGCGGTCGGTTTGGCGCTGCTCGGTCTGGGCGGGGCGTTCTTGCTGGGCGCGAAGAACAACCCGTTTTCGTTGCTTTTCACGCTTGGCGGTTTCCTTGCGTTGTTGCTGCTGGCGCAGGCAGTGGCATCGCGGCCGGAGCTGATCGACGGGATCGGGCTTCGCGTTCTGTCGTGGGTGAACTCGATTCGCGGCAAACCGGCCGACACGGGCGTGGAGAAGTGGCACGAGATTCTGACGCAACTGGAATCGGTCAGTCTGGGCCGCCGCGACTTGACGGTGGCGTTCAGTTGGTCGCTCCTCAACCGGATCACGGATGTCGCTTGCCTCGGCTGTGCCGTTTATGCCACTGGGGGTACAGCGTCGCTGGCGGGTTTGACGGTCGCCTGCGCGGCGGCGCGTGCGGTGGGAACGATCCCCCTGATGCCGGGCGGTCTGCTGGTCGTCGAAGCGGTGCTGGTGCCTGGGCTGGTATCGAGCGGCATGTCGCTGCCGGGCGCCATTTCGGCCATGCTGATCTACCGGGCGATCAGCTGGTTGTTCATCGCCGCCATCGGGTGGGTGGTGTTCTTCTTCATGTTCCGCACCGAAAACACGGCCGAGCCCGACACCGTCAATGCCAGCACCGACGCCGTCGCGTCGGAGTCGCCTGCACCACGACCGGGCACCGAATCGAAGAGTCCAGTCGAGTTGCCGCACACGAATCCGGCCGACGCCGCGTTGCAGGGCCCGCTGCGGCCGGCCAATCCGGAGCGACCATCCGCCGACCGGCGGAACACTCCACGTAATCCGCTCGGCAGCTCCTGATGGACGCCGCTGACGGGTGCGACTACCTGACAGCGGTTATCGGCGATGCGGCCGGACCGGGCTGGGGTCCGGTCCCGGGCGGCGGGGCCGCTGGCGCGGCCGGCGCACCGCCGGGCGTTCCGGCAACCGGCTGAGCCGGCGGGATGCCACCCGGTAGACCACCTGGAAGCCCACCCTGGGCGCCCTGCATGAGGCCGAGCATCTGCGGAATCGTGATCGGCAGCTTGCACTTGGTTCCCAGCCCGGTCAGCGGCTGCGAGATCGTCTGCAGGTCGCTGGCCACCTTGGGATTGGCTTCAAAATAGCTCTTCAGCGAGGTGACCGACTGGGGTCCCGCCGGCTGCTGCAAGATCGAGGTCATCGCCTGGTTGGTCTCTGGGTGGGAGTCCAGGTAGTCGCCTGCCGACTTGGCGACCGAGCCGACCGTCCTGGCCATCTCGCTTGCTGCGCACGGATCCTGTGCACCGGTCGCCGAGGGCGCACCCAGCAGAGCGGTGGCGACGCCACCCAACGCCGCGGCGGTCAACACTCCGAAAAGCCCGTGACGCACGGTCGCGGCAGTCGGTTTCATGGACAACTCCTTACGGTTTGCGAATATCCACACGTCTCGCAAACGGGCTGAGGCCCAGGGTCTTTGGCGCGACCCAGTGACGGCCACCTGACATCGTGCCATCTACTGCGACGACCCCGCCAATTACAGGCCCTGAGAACCTGCTCACGGCCCGGCTTGCCGCTCGCCGCATCAAGACATCACGATTTGGAGTCACCGCAGCTCAGAGCCGCTAAGTCGAGTTACGTTACAGCATGCTGGGGTAGGCTCGCGTCCACGCGACGGGGTAGAAGGCGGGGAAAGAAATCCAGCAGTTCATGATGCGTCTGAGCAGCAACCTGCGCAGATACCGCTGGCTTGTGTTCACAGGTTGGCTGCTGGCATTAATTCCCGCGATCTATTTGACGATGACCCAGTCGGGTCATTTGACCGGCGGCGGTTTCGAAGTGTCGGGGTCACAGTCGCTGCTTGTCCATGACCAGCTCGAGGACCATTACCCCGACCAGGGCGCGTCCCCGCTAGCCCTGGTGGCAGCCCCCCGCGCCGATGCCACCTACGCGGACATGAACGACGCCGTCGCGCTGCTCAACCGGGTCGCCGGCGAGGTTCCCAGTGTGTCGGTGGTGACCGACCCGCGCCAGCCGGCCCCGCAGCCGGACCGACCATATGTGGTGTCGCTGCGCCTGGACTTCAACAACAGCGGGGCCAGTGATGTCGCCAAGAAGCTGCGGGAAAAGGTGGGCGTCCACGGCGAGAAAGCGGGCAGTGTCAACAACGGCCGGGTCAGGCTGTATGTGATCGGTCAGGGCGCGCTCAGCACGGCCGCGGCGGGAAACACCAAACACGACATCGCCGCGGCGGAGCGGTGGAACCTGCCGATCATCCTGATCGTCTTGCTCGCGGTGTTCGGTTCGCTGGCCGCGGCGGCGATCCCGCTGGCGCTGGGCGTCTGCACCGTCGCGATCACCATGGGCCTGGTTTACCTGCTGTCGGCGTACACCACGATGTCGGTGTTCGTCACGTCCACGGTGTCGATGTTCGGCATCGCGCTGGCCGTCGACTACTCGCTGTTCATCCTGATGCGCTTCCGGGAGGAGCTGCGCGCCGGCCGCCAGCCGCAGGAAGCGGTCGATGCGGCGATGGGCACCTCGGGGCTGGCGGTGGTGTTGTCCGGCATGACCGTCGTCGCGTCGCTGACCGGGATTTACCTGATCGGCACCCCGGCGCTGGCGTCGATGGCTACTGGCGCGATTCTCGCTGTCACGGTCGCGATGCTGACGTCGGCCACGATGACACCGGCGGTGCTGGCGACCTTCGGCCGCGCCGCCGCCAAGCGGTCGGCGGTGCTGCACTGGTCGCGGCGGCCTGAGTCCACCCAGTCGCGGTTCTGGACCCGCTGGATCGGCTGGGTCATGCGCCGCCCGTGGGCGTCGGCCTTGGCCGCGGCGGCGGTCCTCATCGCGATGGCGGCACCGTCGTTGTCGATGGTGCTGGGCAATAGCCTGCTGCGCCAGTTCGACTCGACGCACGAGATCCGCTCGGGGGTGGCGGCGGCGGCCCAAGCGCTCGGACCCGGCGCGCTGGGTCCGGTGCAGGTGCTGGTCACTTTCCCGGACGCCGATGCATCCGCACCCGAGCACAAGGACACGCTCGCCGCGATCGGCCACGAGCTGGCGAGCGCTCCCGACATTGTGTCGGTGACACCGCCGGTGTTTGCCGACGACAACAGCAGCGCACTGCTCAACGCGGTGCTGTCGGTGGATCCCGAGGACATGAGCGCACGGCACAGCGTCGACTGGATGCGCGCGCATCTGCCCAACGTTCCAGGCGCCGCTTCGCTTCGCGTCGATGTCGGCGGACCCACCGCGCTCATCAAAGACTTCGACGACCGGGTGGCCGAAACCGAGCCGCTGGTGCTGGTTTTCGTGGCGACGATCGCTTTCGTGATGCTGCTGATCTCGATCCAGTCGGTGTTCTTGGCGTTCAAGGGCGTGCTGATGACGATGCTGTCGGTCGCCGCCGCCTACGGCAGCCTGGTGATGGTGTTCCAGTGGGGCTGGCTGGAAACACTCGGTTTCGAGCGGATCAGTTCCATCGACAGCACCGTGCCGCCCCTGGTGTTGGCGATGACCTTCGGCCTGTCGATGGATTACGAGATCTTCCTGTTGACCCGGATCCGGGAACGTTTCCTGCAGTCCGGGCATACCCGCGACGCCGTCGCCTACGGCGTGAGCACCAGTGCGCGCACGATCACCAGCGCGGCGTTGATCATGATTGCGGTGTTCATCGGCTTCGCATTCGCCGGTATGCCGCTGGTCGCCGAAATCGGTGTGGCATGCGCGGTGGCGATCGCCGTCGACGCCACTGTGGTGCGGCTGGTGCTGGTGCCGGCGCTGATGGCGATGTTCGAGCAGTGGAACTGGTGGCTGCCCGCTTGGCTGCACCGCGTGTTGCCGTCGGTCGACTTCGAAAAACCGCTGCCCCAAGTCGACCTCGGCGACGTCGTGATGATTCCCGACGACATCTCCGCGCCGGTGGTGCCCAGCGCCGACCTGCGGGTGGTGATCAAGTCGGCGGCACGGCTCAAGCGCCTGGTTCCGGACGCGATCTCGGTGACCGACCCCTTGGCCTTCACCGGATGCGGTGGCCGCGATAACGGCGGCGAGGAGTCCACCACGCGCCGCACCAGCCTGGCGGGCACCACCGTCGCGGCCAACGGGTCGACGGCCAAGAAGTTCGTCGGCGGCTTGCCATACCGCAACGGCACCGGCCGGGCCACAACGCGACCGGTACATCCGGTCACCGTGTGGCGCGGCCGGCTTTCCGTGGCTCTGGACGCACTCGAAGCCCAGGCCGATGCGGTCGACCCGACCTTCGAGCGGCGCAGCCCCGTAGAGACCACCAACGTCCAATTGCCCACCGGCGACCGGCTGCAGATCCCGACCGGCGCGGAAACCCTGCGTCTGAAGGGCTACCTGATCATGTGCCGCAACAGCAGCCGCGACTACGCCGAGTTTGCTGAACTCGTCGACACGATGGAGCCGGAAACCGCTGCTGTGGTCCTGGCCGGGATGGACAGGTACTACTGTTGTCAACAACCTAGGCGACACTGGGTCGCCAGCCAGTTGGTTCGTCGGCTCGCGGATCCGCACCCGTCCGACATCGACGACGAGCATTTGTCGGACCCGGGTGCCCGGGCCGAGTGGGAAGAGGTCAGGCAGCGCTGCCTGTCGGTGGCCGTAGCGATGCTGGAGGAGGCGAGGTGACGTTGGCAGCGGACCGACGGCCTGGACCGATGCCGCGTCGGCCCCCCACCCAGCCGCGGTATACCGACCGGCCGGTCGAGTTCTGGCCGACCGCCGCCATCCGCTCGGCGCTGGAAAGCGGGGACATCGGCACCTGGAAGCAGATCGCCGTCGCGCTCAAACGTGACCCGTACGGGCGGACCGCCCGCCAGGTCGAAGAGGTCCTCGCGGGCTCGCGGCCGTTCGGCATCTCCAAGGCGATGGCCGAGGTGCTCGAGCGTGCCCGCGCACACCTGGAAGCCGACGAACGCGCCGAGGTGGCCCGCCATGTGCGGCTACTGATCGAGCGGTCCGGTTTGCGGGAGCAAGAATTCGCGTCCCGCATCGGAGTACCGCCCGACGAGCTCGCCGCCTACCTCGACGCCAGGGTCAGCCCGTCGGCCTCGCTGATGATCCGCATGCGCCGCCTGTCCGACCGGTTCGCCAAGGTGAGGTCGCAGCGTCCGGCCGGTAACTCATGACCGGTCAGCCCGATGCCGCCGCGCTGCAACAGATGCTGCGCCAGACGCACAGCATTGCGGTGGTCGGCGCATCGGACAAGCCGGGGCGGCCGAGTTACGGCGTGTACTCGTATCTGGTGTCGACCGGGAACTACCAGGTGTATCCGGTCAATCCGACGATCACCGAAATAAACGGTGCGCCAGTCTATCCGACTCTGGCAGACCTTCCCGTCGTCCCCGACATGGTTGACGTGTTCCGCCGCTACGACGAGCTGCCGTCGGTATTGGCTGACACGCTTGCCCTGCAGCCGCGGCCCAAGATCCTGTGGCTGCAGCAGGGTCTATGGCATGAGGAAGTGGCCCGCGAGGCCGAGGCCGCCGGCCTGCAAGTGGTGATGGATCGTTGCCTGAAGGTCGACCACGCCCGCCTGTGCCGACGGTGAAGGCGAGCCGACAGCTAGCGGGAATTGATCGGCGATACGTCGAAGACTTGCCAGTGACCGCTGTTCTTGGTCAGCGTCACCCGCAGCGCAAGCACCGCACGGCTCGGCGGCTGGCCCGGAGTGTTTTGGATCGCCCGCAGGACCACCGCCACGCTGGCCGCCGACGGTCCCTGCGCCTCGACCCCGGCCGATAGCGTCGAGGCCTGCGCGGTCACATTGCGCTGCGCCAAATCCTTTGTGGACTTGCCGAATTGGTCTTTGAATGCGGCCGCGTGCTCGGGCACCATCATCGCCGCGGCCCGGTCGACAGATGCCGCCGGATCGGTCGGGGAGAACGTCGCCGTCGCCTCCGCCATGCCTGAGGCGATCCGCACCACTTCTCGAGAGTCGCGCTTGAAGTCGCGGTCGGGCATGGACCAGCGCGCGAAGCCGGTCACCACGGCCGCCACCAGGGCCGTCGCGCACACCGCGACCACAGCCAGCCGCAGCCCGGGCGCGTCGTCATCGGTACCGACGGTCACCGAATCACGGCGCGCCAGAAGGAAGTTGATCACGACTCCTTCGACGATGAGCAGCATCAGCACGGAGCACAGCGACACCCACCACAGCGGCCAGGCCAGCACGATCCCGATCATCGCCAGCGCGCCGATCGCGCCCAGCGGTGCCGCGATGTCGAATGCCAACACACGCCAGAGGTTTCTCATCGGATCGACCCCAGCCGTGAGATCAGCAGCTTGCCGTCCACATCGGAGACGTCAAGTCGCAGGTTCCAGTGCACGGTCTGCGGTTTGCCGCCGACGCTTTCCGCGACCGACGTGGCGACCACCATGACGGTGTCGGTGCGGCTGGCGACTGGAGGCAGCTGTGGGGCCGGCGGGCCGGCATTCGGTTGGCCGTCGGGGTCGTGGTGCAAGGCTTCGATCGCCACCGCCTCGATCCGGCCCTCGCTGCGTGACTTGAGCCGCTGCACCACTTCCCGATACGGCTGCACGGTCGCGTCGAAGTCGACGTTGAGCTCACCGACGGTTCCGTCGTGCAGCCGCTGCAAGCTGGCGTCGATGTTGTCGGTGTTCATGTTGATCAGCACGCCCGTCCAGTCGGCTGCGGTTTGCAGGACTCGGCTTTGGTAGGCGCGTTCGCCGACATCGTCGCGGTGCATCGACCAGATGACGGCGCCCAGCGTGATCGCCGCGATCGACAGCGCACCCAGCACGGCCGATGCGATGCCGTACGCGGTAATGATCCGGCCGTCCGATACCTCGGCGTCGTGCTCATGGGCCGCCGCATCGTCGGCCGCCGCATCGTCGGGCGCCGGAGCGGCGTCGTCCTCCTCCGCTGGTGGCCCGGTCTGCTTGCCGTCATCAGGCATGGCCGTGAGGCTACCCGGCCGGTGATGGAAGGATGGCGGGGTGACGGTAGAAGCGCTGCACTCCGGCATCGACCTGA
>NZ_DASRBZ010000137.1:0-12673 GCF_035653355.1 Mycobacterium sp.
CGGCGTTGCTGCTGGGTGCCCGGGGGCGACGACTCGACGTGCGCCAGGCCCGCACCGTCGTGCATCAGACCGTGGCCGCGGTCGACGGCGCACCCGACATCGGGCCGCACGGGCTGCGGCACAGCGCAGCCACCCATCTGCTCGAGGGCGGGGCAGACCTGCGCGTGGTTCAGGAACTGCTCGGACATTCCAGCCTCGCGACCACCCAGCTGTACACCCACGTCTCGGTCGCGCGATTGCGCGCAGTCCACGACCAAGCTCACCCCCGGGCCTAGCGCGCTACTGGTCCCTAATCAGGAGCCTCCGAGGAGGGCGATACCTGTTGTGCCCGCCTTCGAGCGATTCGACGCAGCGAAATCGTGCGAAGGCGGGCAAATAGTGTCCCCGGGCAGAGAGTTCTGTGAGCGCTGCGGCGCCGCTCATCCCAGTGGCTTCAAGCGGATCGGCGTCGACGCCAGCAGACCCAGCGGATCGACATAGTCGGCGCGCGCCGCCGCACCCCACATCGCGCCCCAGTGCAGGCAGGCAGCGACCGTGCAGCCTGGGTGACCGGCCACCAACTCGCCGATCACCGTCCCGCTCGCGACTAGTTGACCGACCCGAACCACGGCCCGCACCGGCTCGTAGCTGGTATGCAAACCGCCCGGGTGGGCCAGCGACACCACTGGCCGTCCCGCCAGCAAGCCCGCGAACACCACCGTCGCGCTGCCCGCCGCATAGACCGGCTGACCGGGCACACCGGCCAGATCCACCCCGCGATGCCCGCGATTCCAGTTGGGCAACGGCGCGTCGAAGCTGCGCGCGACTGCCGGGCGCGGCCGCAACGGCCACTGCAACCGGGCCTCGTCGGCAACAGCCGGCGCCGCACACAGCAGTGCCGCCCCCAACAGGACCGCAACAGATCGCACTGGATCAGTCCACCGGCCCGCGGGGTCGGGCGCCAGGCAGGCTGTGGACAAAGCACCAGCTACTGGCGTGTAAACTCGTCGGCGCAGTCCACGTCGGTGGGCTGACTTCGCGTGTCTGCCGCCAATCAGATGCCGCGCGGTCCCTTCTGAAGGATTCGTCAGATGGGTGCGGCATCCCGCAGACGCCAGGGCCTGGCTTCACCCGACGCCAGGCGACAACCGACCACAGTAAAGGCACAGGCATGGCTGTTGTAACCATGAAGCAGCTGCTTGACAGCGGCACCCACTTCGGGCATCAGACCCGTCGCTGGAATCCCAAGATGAAGCGGTTCATCTTCACCGACCGCAACGGCATCTACATCATCGACCTGCAGCAGACGCTGACCTACATCGACAAGGCGTACGAGTTCGTCAAGGAGACCGTCGCCCACGGCGGCACCATCCTGTTCGTCGGCACCAAGAAACAGGCGCAGGAATCGATCGCGGCCGAGGCCACTCGGGTCGGCATGCCGTATGTAAATCAGCGCTGGCTGGGCGGCATGCTCACCAACTTCTCCACCGTGCACAAGCGCCTGCAGCGTCTCAAGGAGCTGGAGGCAATGGAGCAGACCGGAGGCTTCGAGGGCCGCACCAAGAAGGAGATCCTGGGGCTGACCCGCGAGAAGAACAAGCTCGAGCGCAGCCTGGGCGGCATCCGCGACATGAACAAACTGCCGTCGGCGGTCTGGGTCGTCGACACCAACAAGGAGCACATCGCCGTCGGCGAGGCCCGCAAGCTCGGGATCCCGGTGATCGCCATCCTGGACACCAACTGCGACCCGGACCTGGTCGACTACCCGATTCCGGGCAACGACGACGCGATCCGCTCGGCCGCGCTGCTCACCAAGGTGATCGCCTCGGCCGTGGCCGAAGGGCTGCAGGCCCGCGCCGGACTGGGCCGCGGCGACGGCAAGCCGGAGGCTGAAGCCGCCGAGCCGCTGGCTGAGTGGGAACAAGAGCTGTTGGCTGCCGCGACCGCGCCCGCCGCAGACCCGACCGCCCCCCAGGCGCAACCGGCGACAGACACCACTACCGAACAGGACCCTTCATAGGAAAGGCTGACCATTGGCGAACTACACCGCTGCCGACGTCAAGCGGCTTCGGGAGCTGACCGGCGCCGGCATGCTCGACTGCAAAAACGCGTTGGCCGAATCCGACGGCGACTTCGACAAGGCTGTCGAGGCGCTGCGGATCAAGGGCGCCAAGGACGTCGGCAAACGCGCCGAGCGGGCGACGGCCGAGGGACTGGTCGCAGCCAAGGACGGCGCGCTGATCGAACTCAACTGCGAGACCGACTTCGTCGCCAAGAACGCCGAATTCGGTGCGCTGGCCGATCGGATCGTCGCCGCCGCGGCCGTCTCCAAGGCAAGCGACGTCGACCCGCTCAAGGCTTCTCCTATTGACCAAAGTTCGGGGACTAAGACCGTCGAGCAGGCCATCGCCGAGCTGTCCGCCAAGATCGGCGAGAAGCTCGAGCTGCGTCGTGTCGCATTCTTTGACGGCACCGTCGAAAGCTACCTGCACAAGCGCTCGGCCGACCTGCCGCCGGCCGTCGGTGTGCTGGTGGAATACACCGGTTCCGATAAAGACGCCGCGCACGCCGCCGCGCTGCAGATCGCCGCGCTGAAAGCCCGCTACCTGAGCCGTGACGACGTGCCCGACGACGTGGTGGCCAACGAGCGCCGCATCGCCGAGGAAACCGCGAAGGCCGAAGGCAAGCCGGAACAAGCGCTGCCCAAGATCGTCGAAGGCCGGCTGGGCGGCTTCTTCAAAGATGTGGTGCTGCTCGAGCAGCCGTCGGTGTCGGACAGCAAGAAGACCGTGAAGGCGCTGCTCGACGAGGCCGGTGTGACCGTGACGCGGTTCGTCCGGTTCGAGGTCGGCCAGCCCTGACGGCAGCGCGTTGATAGCGTCGCTGCCATGCGACGAGTCCACGCGTTCGGCGACGACGCCCTAGGTGACCTCGACGCGGTCGCCATTGCTGAAGCGATCAACAGCGGGCAGCTGGCGCGGGCCGACATCATCGAGGCGGCCATTGCCCGCACCGAGGCCGTCAACCCGGCCCTCAACGGCTTGGCCTACCAGGCGTTCGACCGGGCGCGCGCCGAAACACCGCCCACGGATGCCTTCTTCAGCGGTGTACCGACGTTCATCAAGGACAACGTCGACGTCGCCGGATTGCCGACGATGCGGGGCACCGACGCGTGGGTGCCGCGTCGGGCCCCCGTCGACGGCGAGTTCACCCGGCTCTACCTGGGCACCGGGCTGATCTCGCTGGGCAAAACGCAGCTATCGGAATACGGCTTCAGCCCCTCCGCCGAGCATCCTCGGCTGGGACCGGTGCGCAACCCGTGGAATACCGACTACACAGCGGGCGCTTCGTCGTCGGGGTCGGCTGCGTTCGTCGCGGCCGGTGCAGTTCCGATCGCCCACGCCAACGACGGCGGCGGCTCGATCCGAATTCCGGCCGCCTGCAACGGATTGGTGGGTTTGAAGCCGTCGCGCGGCCGGTTGCCGGTGGACAAGGAGCTGCGCCGGATGCCGATCCGGCTGGTTGCCAACGGTGTGGTGACCCGGTCGGTGCGCGACACCGCGACCTTTTACCGCGAGGCCGAGCGCATCTGGCGGCACCCCAACCTGCCGCCCATCGGCGACGTCACGCACCCCGGTCGGCAGCGGCTAAAGATCGCCGTCATCACCCGCTCGGTCGATCGCGAGTCCACCCCCGAAATCCGCGAGCTGACACTGAAATCCGCCCGACTGCTCGAGGAACTCGGGCACCGCGTGGAGCATGTCGAAAACCCGCCGGTGCCTTCCACTTTCGGCGACGACTTCGTCCTCTACTGGGCGCTGCTTGCGCTGGGACAGATGTACATCAGCCGACGCAGGTTCGGCGACACCTTCGATGCCACCCGGCTGGACAACCTGACGCTGGGCCTGAACCGCCACGCGCGGCGCAACCTGCACCGCCTGCCGCTGGCGATCGCGCGGCTGCGCGCCATGCGGCGGCGCACGGCACAGTTCTTCGGCACCTATGACGCGGTGCTGACTCCCACGCTGGCCGACGAGACGCCGCCCGTCGGTCACCTCGACCCCACCGCCGATTACCAACAGGTCATGGACCGGATGCGCGACTGGGTTGCGTTCACGCCGCTGCAGAACGTCACCGGCGAGCCAGCGATCTCGCTGCCGCTGGCCGAATCCGCGAGCGGTATGCCTGTGGGCATGATGCTCTCCGCCGACATCGGGCGTGAAGCGCGGTTGCTGGAACTGGCCTACGAACTCGAAGAGGCACAGCCATGGGCCCGCATCCAAACCGGCGCCGATCGCGGAAAACGCTCATAGGGCGAGTGGCGCTAGCTGTTTAGCCCCAGCAGGATCGGGAATCACGATCGGGCGGCCGGCACCTTGGGGGGGCCGCGACAACCGATGGAGGTGCCTGCGATGACAGACGAAGGCGAAATCGAGCTGGAGCGAGTCCTATCCGCGATCAGCTATCCGTGCGACAAAGCGGAGTTGCTCCGCCGGGCCAGGGCCGACAGCACCGACGACGAGGTGCTGGCCCGCCTCGAACTCCTGCCGGATCGTATCTACGAGGGCGCCGACGAGGCGCTGATGTTCGCCGACGATTCCGAGCGATACCAGTCGGGGGACCCGCTCACCTGAACCCATCGGGCGATCAGGCCCGCAGCAATCGGCTCACGTCGTCGAGATGGGCGTGCAGGTCCGCCGGATCGGCGTAGATCCCCGCCGCGCCGGCCTGTTCCAATGCCTCGCGTGCCACCCCGCCGCAGAGCACGCCCACGGTCGGCACACCCGCGCGTCGACCCGCCTCCACGTCCCACACCGCGTCGCCGACGAAAACCGCGCGCCCCGGGTCGAGCCCGACCCGTTCGAGTGCGGTGCTGACGATGTCTGGATCGGGCTTGCCGCGGTCGACGTCGACGCTGGAGGTTATCTCGCTCACCAGGTCGTCGACGTCGAGCACCCGGCGCAGCAACGCCAACGTCTTTTCCGACGCCGACGAGGCCAACACCGTGCGCCATCCCCGCTCGGCGATGGCCTCGAGCAAGTCGCGGGTGCCCGGGAGAGGCCGCAGAACCGGCTCCAACTCGCCGAAATAGCGGCTATGCGCTTCCTTCGCTTCGTCGCCATGCGCGTCAGCAAGCTCGTCACCGAGCAGGATGCGGACGAGTTCGGAGCCGGCGCGACCCACAAGGCCGTGAATCCGCCAACACGGGACATCTTGGCCCACATCCAGAAACGCTCGATGCCAGGTCACCGCATGGTGGAAGTTGGAATCGACCAACGTGCCGTCGAGGTCCAACAAAATAGCCGGTGCGTCGGCGGCGGATTCGGCCACGACAACCCGTCCTCTCTATGCGTCGGCTCATTAGGTACCCCGACGAGTGCCCCGGAAACGTCGGCGGGCGGCAGTGTGCCGGGATTGCGCGGCGCGGACTTCGGGTAACCGGCATCAGGACCGGACACCGATGAGGGAGTGCCAGTGGGCGAATTGCGGGACGTAACCGCCAGCACAGCAGAACGTGCCCGCCAGGAAGCCGAGGAATATCGCGGCGACAACCAGCGCCCGCTGAGCGGATACCTGGCAGTGATGGCCATCTACGGCGTCGTGGTGGCGGTGACGGCGATCGTCGCCGCGGCCACCGGACGCAAGCTACCGGAGCGCTGGCAGCTGCAGGACCTGATCACCGTCACCTTGGGCACCCACAAGCTTTCCCGGACCCTGGCCAAAGACGCGGTGACCAGCCCGCTGCGGGCGCCGTTCACTCGCTACGCGGGCACGGGTGGTCCCGCCGAGGTGCACGAAGAGACCCGTCACGACAGCCAGTTGCGCCACAGTCTGGGAGAACTCCTGACCTGCCCGTTCTGCCTCGACATGTGGGTGGCCACCGGATTCGTCATCGGCTTGATCTTCGCACCGCGACTGACCCGCCTGGTCGCCGGCAGCTTCACCGCACTGGCCGGCGCCGACTTTCTCCAGTTCGCCTATGCGAAGGCGCAGCAGTCCGCAGGGAGCTGAGGTAACGACACAACCGATCGGGAGGTTTCCATGCCGAAGACAACCAAGGGCGGCAAGCCCAAAAAGAGCGAGTTGCCCAGCACGCTGAAGCGGTCCAACGCCAAAGCGCAACGGACGTTCGCCAAAGCCCACGACTCGGCTGCCGAGCAGTACGGCAGCGAGCAGCGCGCCCACCGGGTCGGCTATGCCGCACTCAAGCACAGTTTCGAAAAGGTCGGCGATCACTGGGAGCCCAAGAAGAAAAAGGGACCGTCGGACAAAGCCGCGGAAGGCGGCGGCCCGAACAACAAGGCCCCGTCGGCGGAGGGCGTCAACGCCAACGCCAGCAAGAAGCACCTGCTTGACGTGGCCCGCCGGCTCGACGTGCGCGGACGCTCCACGATGAGCAAGCCCGAACTCGTAGAAGCGATCAAGAAGGCCAACCGCCGCGCGCGGGCCCGCTGAGCATTGGAGCGCCAGCGCAGCCGGGTGCCTGGCGCTTGTCGCGCTTTATCAACCGCGCAACGAGTCACCACTGCGGCGAGCGGCGATGGTGGCCAGTCGACCGGCTGCCGCAGCGCTGCGCAGCGCCCATTCGGGGCACATGGGCGACTATGTCGCCTGGATGCTCGCCGTGCTCACCGCGCTGCCGCTGTGCTCCGCCAGCTGCAGTAGGCAAGTCGGCCGCACGGCGGAGGGCGTCACATCATTTCGCTTTTGATATAGCGGATGATGGCCGGCGCCTCCCGCCAGGCAAGAGCCAGCATGCCGAGGCCCAGGACAGCCATCACCAGGTAGACCGGGGCCGCGGGAATAGTGAACTCCTTCGGCAGTTTCGCGTTCATCACAAGCCTCTCATCCGGGCGGCAGGTTGGGCATGATCGGCAGAAATGCGTTGTGCTTCTTGGGGTGAACGCCGGTCGAGCGCCGGGCGTCGGCTTTGCCGTCTGACTTATGTCCCGGCTGGCTGTCGTAAGGTCCCTGATTGCCCTGTTGGACCCGCCACGAATGCGAGCCGGTAGTCGGCTTGACACGTGACCTGCCAACGCGGATCTTACTCATTCGAATTCCTTTCCTGCGAACTGAGTTCGGCAAAGAAGCGGTCGATCGCCGGCCACACCCGGCTGCCACCCGACAGCCCGCGCCATTGGCGACGGATCACCGCCACCAAGCGATAACAGTCGTCGATCGGCACAATCCAGTGTTCGTCGGCGCCGCGGGTGGTGTTCACCAGCACCGCCTCCACCGCCGGAGCGATGTCTCGCAACACCGGACGCTCACGTTGGACCGCTTGCCACGCCGTCGAATCCACTTCCCACTGAGTGACTCCAACAGGGCTGGGGTAGTTGGCGACAACAGTGCCATCGGGCTGAACGACGAAGAACGCCAGCCCAACGGGCACACCGAGCCGCGCAGTGCCGAATGCGGGCAGCCGCAACCGGCGATCGGGGATTAGGCGGTAATGCCCGCGACTGGCCGCTTCACGATGGAACAGCAGCTGGCATGGGTGACATACACACAGCACAGCGCCGGCCTGCTCGTCGAGCATGTGCCGGTGCGCGTCCGGAATCGGAGCATCACACAGTTGGCAACGCTGAGCCGGGATCTGTTGTGGCGATCGACGAATCGTGCGGCGCAAGGCATCCAATGTCATGCCGGTCTGAGGATGCGTGGACGCGGTCATGCGCGCACCTCCGGTCGCGCCATCAGGTTAGCCAGTGGGATGAACGCAGTGTCGCGAGCCGCACCTGAGACCACCTCGACGCCGGAGAGCTCCGGTGCCAGCGACAGCACCTCTTCGCGGATCACCTCGTCGATCCCGGCAAGTGAGGACCCACAGCCGTGCTTTGACAACCGCACCGTCGCGATGCCCTGGTCGATCCCGACGAGTTCGATTGCGCCGCCGCGGTCCCGCACTGCCTGCGACATGTCCCCGATGGCACGGGATACCCGTTCTCCCACCGACTCGGGATGGATGTCGTGCAACACCAGCAGATGTCCGAGCAGTTCGTCGCGGACGAAGGCGTCACGCAACTCCGGAATGCCAGCTGCATAACTGAGCGCGCGCGCCAGTGCCTCACCATAGACTTGCGTCAACGACGAAAGTGCCTCCCGCGCAACGTCTGCGGCTGGCCCCGGCGTGAGCTCCAGTTCGCCGAGTAGCTCGTTGAGCCGGGTGAGTGCCTCCCGGACCTGCTCGTCGCGGAGCCGTTGCGGTGGTTGTTCGGCGGGTTCGGTCATGAGCCCAGGAAGCTGGTCGGTGAATGGGTCTTCTTGATCGTGCGCCCACCGCCGACGTACATGTGCACACCGCAGGGCAGGCACGGGTCGAAGCTGCGCACCGCGCGCATGATGTCGACGCCCCGGAAGTCCTCAGGGCCGTTCTCCTCGAAGATCGGCATGTTTTGCACCGCATCCTCGTAGGGTCCCGGAGTGCCATAGGAATCACGGGGGCTGCCGTTCCACGGTGTCGGCGGGTACGGGTGATAGTTGGCAATGACGCCCTTGTCGATCACCATGTGGTGGGACAGCACTCCCCGTACTGCCTCGTGGAATCCGCAGCCGATCGCCTTGTCGTGAGGCACCTCGAAGTTGTTGAAGATTTTGGTTTCTCCCGCACGCACCATCTCCATCGCCCGCTCGAGGAAGAAGAACGCCATCGCCGCGGAATAGGCGATGAAGTAAACCCTGGCCCTGTCACGCTCGATCGCGTTGGACCACTGCGGAATTTTCCACTCCAGCGTGGTCTCGGGCAGCGTGCGACTCTTGGGCAGCGAGATCTGCACGCTGTGGCCGGTCGATTTCACATATGGAGTGTTGACCAGCCCCGACAGCGCGGTGCTGTAGAGCCGGGCGAACGGGCCACCGCCCGTGTCCAGCGCCAAGTGCTCGCCGCTGTTCTTGTCGAACCAGCGCGGGCTCATCACCCAGCTGTATTTGTCGTTGAAGTCCCGCTTCTGCGGATCGGGCAGCGTGGTTTGGTTCCAGGGATGGCGGATGTCCACCGGGTTGCCGAGCGGATCGTGCGTGACGAACGGTTCCTCGTTCACCCAGTCCTCGTAATACGAACTGCCCAGCAGGATTCGGATGCCCAAATTGATATCGACCAAGTCGTTGGTGACGAGCTTGCCGTCGACGATGACGCCGGGCGTCACAAACATCTTGCGACCCCAGTCGGACATGTGCTCGTACTTGTAGTCGACCTCGAACGCATCCTGCCAAGCGCCCCAACAGCCCAAAAGCACCCGCCGGCGTCCCACTTCCTCGTAGCCTGGCAATGCCTCGTAGAAGAAGTCGAACACGTCGTCGTTCATGGCGACGGCCTGCTTGACGAAGTCCAGGATGTCCAGCAACCGGGTCAGGTAATCGGTGAACGTGGTGGGCGAAGGCATGGTGCCGACGCCGCCGGGATAGAGCGTCGACGGGTGCACGTGCCGGCCCTCCATGATGCAGAACATCTCTCGGGTGGTTCGGCTGACCCGCAACGCCTGCTTGTAGACGTCGCCCTCGAAGGGGTTGAACGCGCGCATGATGTCGGCGATGGTGCGGTAGCCGTGAATCTGGGCGTTGCGGGCTTCCTTGTTCTCCGCCTTGGCCAACAAACCGGGATTGGTGTCTTTGACCATCGCCTCGCAG
Source organism: Mycobacterium sp. (assembly GCF_035653355.1). Classification (GTDB taxonomy): domain Bacteria; phylum Actinomycetota; class Actinomycetes; order Mycobacteriales; family Mycobacteriaceae; genus Mycobacterium. The sequence goes on from NZ_DASRBZ010000137.1 coordinate 9,607, forward strand.
AAGTCGACGAAGACCAGGTTGTCCTGGAAGATGGTGTGGTCAAAGAGATATTCGGCGGCTTCGCCCAAGTTGATGATGGTCTCGGCCAGCGGCGGGTTATCGATGCCGTAGGCCATGTTCTGGCAGTAGATCGAACACGTCGTGTGGTTGTCGCCGCAGATGCCGCAGATCCGGCTGGTGATAAAACCGGCGTCGCGGGGATCTTTGCCCTTCATGAACACCGAATAGCCACGGAACAGTGACGACGTGCTGTGGCATTGCTCGACGGTCTTGGTGCCGAAGTTGATCTTGGTGTAGATGCCGAGGTTGCCGATGATCCGGGTGATCGGATCCCACGCCATCTCGATGGTCTGCGATCCCTCTTTCTTCCCGGTCTGCGCTGACTCGGTGAGCGTCATGTCTGATGTCCCTTCTGTATTCGCTCAAGCTTTGGTTGCCGCTGTCGTCACGGACGCCAGCGCGGGTTGTACCCGGTGGTGAGCTTGGGGCCTTTGTGGTGCCACTTGGGTTCGCGGTTGGCGTTGAGGTTGGTGAGCCCGCGCATCCGGCGGATCAGCGCGCCGTACGGCTTGACCACCATTGATGAGAAGCTGCCGCCAGGCGGAGCGTCCATGAACGGCATGAACTTGTCCGGGAATCCGGGCATGGTGCAGGCGATGCAGATACCGCCGACATTCGGGCAGCCCCCGACCCCGGACATCCAGCCTCGTTTGGGCACGTTGCAGTTGACCACCGGTCCCCAACACCCCACGTGGACTTGGCATTTCGGCGAGTTGTAGTCGTGAGCGAAGTCGCCTTGCTCGTAGTAGCCGGCCCGGTCGCACCCCTCGTGAACGGTTTTGCCGAAGATCCATTGCGGCCGCAGCATGTGGTCGAGCGGCGGGGGAGGCGCCGACCCCGCCGCGTGGTAGAGCACCCAAGTCAACGTCTCCATGAAGTTTTCCGGCTGCACCGGGCAGCCCGGAATGTTGACGATCGGAAGTGCACCACGGGATTTGAAGTCCCAGCCCAGATAGTCGGCGAGCCCCATGGAGCCGGTGGGGTTGCCCGCCATCGCATGGATGCCGCCGTAGGCGGCGCAAGTGCCGACCGCAACAACCGCCCACGCTTTAGGTGCCAGGTTGTCGAGCCACCAGCTCAGCGTCAACGGCTCGCCGGTTTCCAGATCGTTGCCAAACGATGTCCAGTACCCCTCTTCGTGGACGTTCTCGTTGGGGATCGATCCCTCGATCACCAAGATGAACGGCTCGAGCTCTCCCCGCGCCGCAGCCCGGAATGGCTTCAGGAACTCCTCACCGCCCAGCGTCGGCGAGAGCACCTTGTTGTGCAGGTTCACTTTCGGCAGACCGGGTATCAACCCAGTCACCACGTCTTCAATCGGCGGCTGCGCGGAGGCGGTCACCGAAACCGTGTCGCCGTCGCAGCTCATGCCCTCCGATATCCACAAAATGTGAATCTCGTCGAAGCCATGCGGCTTGGGTTGAGTCGCTTCTTGTGGCAGCGTCATTGCTTCACCCTTTCTTTAAGCCTCGTGTCGCATCACGTCTGGGGCCGCTTTTGGAACCGGTCACGTAGTCGGTCGTAGAGCGCCGCGACCGGCGCAGCGAGCGCCAGCTTCGGCGGCTCGGTCGGCGCCGCGGGGTGCGGCCTGGTGGGGGCCACCTGCTTGGCTTTGTCCACGACCTCGCCCAGCTCGACGAGGGCGTCTTCGTCGACTGCGTCCCGCAGCTTGGGCCATAGCCCCTGTTCTTCGTCTTGCACGTGTTCGTCGATCTCTTTTTGCAGTGTCGCGACCAGCTTCTCGGTTTCCTCGCGGTCGGAGCCCGCCTCGTCCAGCGCCACAAGCGTTTTCTTGACGGCCATGTGTTCGTCGAGGTGATGGTCGATTTCCTTGTCACCGTCGGGAATCGCCTGTTTGGCCAGCGGGTAGACCAACAGCTCTTCGAGCGCGGCGTGCTTGGACAGCTCTCGGATCATGATCTCGACCACGCCGCGGCGCTGTTCGTCGTTCTTCGCCGTCTGGTAGTCGCGGAACAGCTGCTCGACCATGCGGTGGTCGTTGTTCAACAGCTCAAGTGCATCCATAATCCCTCCTGACGACGGAGCCCTCTAAATCACACGAGTCCGCTTGTGGCAGCGGCATTTCCGCGTCGAGGGGCGACAACTCATCGGGTGCGAAGTAATAGAAGCGCCGGTACCACTGGTGTAGGTCGGCTCCGGGATCGTCGTCGAGGGTGACGGCAATCTGGTATTGGTCGTCCATGTCGACCAACACGTCGTCGACGACGGCGGTCCGATCTTTCAGGAAGATGTCGTGGGCGTCGGTGCCGCGCCGGCGGGGACGCAGCCGCACTCGGCTTCCCTTGGTGATCCGAACTCCGGCGACGATCACCGAATTGGGTTCGGGTTCCCGGTGGGGTTGCAGGGAACGAATCGCCCCGTGCAGCCGGTCCATGATTTCGCGCGGCATCGTATCGACGCGGTCGATGATGGCCGCGGCGCGCGGATCGGTCGCACGCGCTTCTTGCTTCTCGTCTTCTGTGAGGGTGCCCGTTCTCAGCGACAGGATTTCGTCTATCTCCGCGGCATCGAACAGATCGCCCGGGCTCTCCGGGCTGACTGCGGGGTAGTCGTAGAGCAGGATCGGCGACGACAGCATCACCTGAGAAGTTCTGCGGTCGCCCGGCTCGCCGGCAAGCACAGGAAAGGTGTGGATGTTGCGGCAGGCTTTCGCCGCGTGTGCCGCCCACTCGGGCGGGTCGAGCAGCGACAGGAACGCACCCTGGTCGACGCCGATCAGCGTGTGGGTCCCGATCATCGAGGTGCGCAAGGCCTCCGGGCGCGGCACTCCGGCCGCTGTGGTGCTGTCGGTGTTTTCGGTGTTGATGCGCAGCATGACTGAAGGGAACGGCGTCTGGGCATCGGCAACCGACAGGCGCATCGTCGCCGATATCGGCCGACAGGTACGAACGATGCGCCCGGAGCCCTCGGGAAGCAACTCGACGTCTTCTCCGGCGGGGATGCGTACGTCGGCGACGAGCGGTGAGCGACGAAGGTCGGCGATCGT
>NZ_DASRBZ010000138.1:0-2931 GCF_035653355.1 Mycobacterium sp.
GGGCACGGTGGCCGGGCCAGTGCCCAGGTGGGTGAAATGGGGATTTGTTGCCGGGTTGGTGCCGAACTGGCCGGCGCCAGTTGCTTCGGCGCCGTCAAGGGCACCCTCCGCGATCACGTTAAACGGGAATGGGAGCAATGAGGCGCCAGCATGGGCAAGGGGTGGTGCGTCATACACGCGTTGGATGGGGTCGTCCGGGGCTTCCATGGCGTAGACGTGCCCGGGCTGAAGACGCAGCTGTTGTGGTGTGGAGGCTTCGATGCCGGGCGAACCGTAGAAGAGGGCGTCGGCGACCCCGTGGTTGCCGGGCTCTTGCAGCGCGAGACCGGTGGTAAGTGAGCCGTAGGAATGCCCGATCGCGGTTAAATGCGCTGGTGCGCCTTGGTGGGCGGCACCCAACCCGTAATAGAAATGGGCCAGGCTACGCGCGCCAGCTTTGGCGAGGTCGTCGTGGCTGACGTCCCACCCACCCGCAAGTGATTTGCCCAGATCATCCCAGCCGGGCACTTGCGGAGTGTCATAACCGATCCACGCAATCGCCGAAACACTGTCGTATTCGTGCCCAGGTGCGAAGCCAAGCTGTCGAAGTGCTTCTGTCCTTAGGTTTGTTGCTTCCTCGACCATGCTGCCGATGCTGCCATGCACTGTCGTGTTGAGGCCCGGCGTAGTTACCGAAATGAACCGCCCTGGGTTCGATGGAGGCTCGGTTTATCGGATTCCGACCAGGGGTTGGTCGGTCCGTCTGCCAGCGTAGAACGCGGCCTCGAACTCTGCAGGCGGTAGGTCGCCGAGGTAGCCGTGCAGCCGGGTCGTGTTGTGCCAGTGCACCCAGCTCAGGGTGGCCAGCTCGACGTCTTCGACGGTCTTCCACGGACCCTCGCGGGCGGGTCCGTAGATCAGCTCGGCCTTGTAGTAGCCGTTGACGGTCTCAGCCAGAGCGTTGTCGTAGCTGTCGCCGACCGTGCCGATCGAGGGCACCGCGCCGATCTCAGCAAGGCGCTCGGTGTAGCGAATCGAGGTGAACTGGCTGCCGGCATCGGAGTGACATCGCAAGCCCGCCAACACAGTTCCGCGCGACCAGCGGGCCATCTCAATGGCATCGAGGACCATCGTGGTGCGCATGTTCGAGGCCACCCGCCAGCCGACGATCATCCGGCTGAACACGTCGATGATGAAACAGACGTAGGCCACCCCGGCCCAGGTGGCCACGAACGTCAGATCGGTCACCCACAGCTGGTTTGGCCCATCGGCGGTGAAGTTCCGCTTGACCAGGTCCGGGTGGCGTTGGGCACCTTCTTCAGGTCGGGTGGTGCGGACTTTCTTGCCGCGGCGCACCCCCCGGATACCTTCGGCGCGCATCAGCCGCGCCACCTGGTCGCGGCCGATGTCGTGGTCGGCCCGGCGGGCGGCTTTGTGCAGCTTGCGGGCACCGTAGACGCAGTAGTTGTCCTCCCAGAGCTTGACCAGCGCCGGAGCCATGACCGCATCCCGGCAGGCTCGTTTCGACGGTGTGCGTTTCTTGGCGGCGTAGTAGGTGCTCGGGGCCACCGACACGCCTGCGCTGCGCAGGACGGTGCAGATGGGCTCGACCCCGAACTCGGCTCGGTTGACGTCGATGAACTCGACTATTTCTTGTGTTGGCGGTCGAGCTCCGCCCCGAAGAAACTGGCTGCTCGTTTCAGTATCTCGTTGGCGCGCTTGAGTTCTCGATTCTCCTGTTCGAGTTCCTTCATGCGCCGCGCTTCGGTTGTCGACATCCCTGGCTGATAGCCGTCATCGATGTCGGCCTGGCGCACCCAGGTCCGCACCGACTCCACCCCGTAGCCAAGCTGATCGGCGACCCGGGCGACAACGCCGTGGTCGCTACCCAATTCCGCCCGTAATGTCCGGACCATCCGTACCGCTCCGGCCTTCTGCTCGGCGCTGTAGCGGCGACTCGTCGGCTTGCTCGGCGGTGACTGTTTCTTCGGCATGACTCCATCCTCGATTCCAAGGTCTGGAGCCTCCACCATTTCCAGGGCGATTCATCGGCCGCGGTGAGATACACTGTGCCGCCGCTCGGCGTTCCCGCGAACGCCGGCTTGGCCCGTTTCGGGTCGATCAGCGCCGCACGGTGCTTCAGGTACTCGCGGTCGAGCAGCTTCTCCGGGCGCAGCGGCATGTGGTCGATGTCGGCGACATAGGCGTGCGCGTCGGCGAAGGCCAGCTTGAGTGCTTCGATCTGCAGATGCAGACTGTCAGCGGAATCTACTGGAGCAGAATCCATCTCGAACTGTTCGAGAATGCCCAACGCGATTAAGGCGACGATTCCCTGGCCGTTGGGTGGGATCTCGTGGATGGTGTAGCCGCGGTAGGAACCGCTGATTGTGCCGACCCAGTCGGCGCGGTGAGCGGCGAGGTCGCTGGCCCGCATGGCGGCGCTGTTGGCCGCCGCATGGGCCTCCAGCTGCGCCGCCAGCTCTCCACGATAAAACGCCGCACCGGTGGTGGCGGCGATCTTCTCAAGCGTGGCGGCATGATCGGGAAACGTCACGAGCTCACCAGCCTTCGGGGCGCGGCCGCCGGGCATGAACACGTCGGCGAACCCCGGCTGGTCCCGGAACAGTGGCACCTGACCTGCCCACTGCGCGGCGACTGTCGGCGAAACGAGAAAACCATTGCGGGCGTAGGCAATTGCTGGCTCAAAAAGCCGCGCAAAGGGCAGTCGACCGAAGTTGGCGTGCAGCTCCACCCAACCCGACACCGCGCCGGGCACGGTGACCGAATCCCAGCCAAACGGCGGGACACCGCGGTTGCCGAAGTATTCGGGTGTCCAAGCGGTGGGGGATCGGCCCGACGCGTTGAGCCCGTGCAGACGGTGGCCATCCCAGACGATGGCGAAGGCGTCCGAGCCGATCCCGTTGGAGACCGGTTCCACCACCGTGAGGGTGA
>NZ_DASRBZ010000139.1:0-3549 GCF_035653355.1 Mycobacterium sp.
CGCGAAGCTCTCCCACGGCATGGCATCGGCCTGCTCGCGCAGTCCGCGCGGCACCGCGACACCGAAGTGGTCGGCGAACCACGACGCCGCAGTCGTGAAGCGGCTATGCGTTCTGCTCAGCGATGAAGAAGTCATGTGCGGTCTTCTCTGGTCTGCAGGAATGACCGACGGGTAGTAGCTTCCGACCCACAGCGGGGGGTCGGTCCGGATCAGACCCCGCTGCGGGTACTGGCTACTACGGCAAGACGCTGCACGTCCGCGAGAGTAGACGCTGGTGCAGGACCGCTGCAAGTTCGTTTAGGCGTTGCTTGAAGCGCCGTCTGGACCCTCGGCCACCTCTTGCAAAGCCTCTTGCAGCAGTCCGGTGACCGCGTCGGCGATCTCCCCCAACTTGGGCTCGTTGGTCACGTCGGCCATCAACTTGGGGTGCATCGCGTCGACGATGACCGTATCCGGCGCCTCCGGGTCTCGGCGGACCACTACGTTGCAGGGCAACAGCACCCCGATCTGCCGGTACACGTCGAGCGCCTGGTGGGCGAACTGCGGATTGCAGGCGCCCAGGATCAAGTAATCCTCCATGTCTTCACCCAGCTTGGCTTTCAACGTGGCCTTCACATCGATCTCGCTCAGCACACCAAAACCTTTGTGGGCCAGAGCTTCCCGGGTGCGCGTGACGGCGTCGTCGAACGAAGTGTGCAGGGTGGTGGATAGCGCAATGCCCATGATCGGCTCCTCTCCTTCTCCCATTGTGCTTCCAACTGCGCATCGCTGGGGCCGCCGTTTTGCGTCAGCTCGACCACCCAGGTGGGCTCAGCGGTGTACAACGGTGCTCATGAGGCGGGCAATCAACCGTGCATGAGCTGTCGTTGTGCCAAGCGATCGCCGGGACGGTCAAACCGTATGCTGACGGCCGCCACGTCGACGTCGTGCGCGTCAAGATCGGCGCGCTTCGCCAGGTGGTTCCCGAATCGCTGTCATTTTGCTGGACCCTGGTCCGGGACTACGAGGACATGCCCGACGCCGAGCTGGAGATGGAGTTCGTCACCGCGGAAGTGCAGTGCCGGTCCTGCGGACTGCAGTCCGCGATCACCTCGCGGTGGTCACTATTGTGCCCGCACTGCGGCAGCGCCGACGTCGAGATATTGCGCGGTGACGAGTTCCTGGTGACGTCGCTGGACGTGTCGTGAAAGGTGCGCGCCATGGGTAGGTTTCACCGGCACGACGACGGCACCGTGCATATCCATGAGCACGGCGATCATCCGCACACCCACGATCACGGTGACCACAGCAGCTACGAGACCGGCTCGCAGCGCGTCGACGTGCTGGAGTCGATCTTCGCCGAGAACGACATCCGCGCCGGTTACAACCGAGAAGCGTTCGACCACAACGGTGTTCGGGCGCTGAATCTGATGAGTTCACCGGGGTCCGGCAAGACGACGGTGCTGGCCGCCACCCTCGACGAGTTCGCCGGCGAGATCGCCATCGGGGTCATCGAGGGCGACATCGCAACGGACCTCGACGCGGCCAAGCTCGGCGGCCGCGGCGCACAGATATCCCTGCTCAACACCAGCAACGGGTTCGGGGGGGAATGCCACCTGGACGCCCCTATGGTGAACCGCGCCCTGCAGGGCCTGGACCTGGCGGGGCTCGACCTCGTCATCGTCGAGAACGTCGGGAATCTGGTGTGCCCCGCGGAGTTCGACGTGGGCGAGCACGCCAAGGCCATGGTGTACTCGGTCACCGAGGGCGACGACAAGCCGTTGAAATATCCGGTGATGTTCCGCGCGGTGGACGTCGTGCTGCTCAACAAGATCGACTTGGTTCCGTATCTGGACGTCGATGTGGACAGCTACACCGCCCACATCCGAGAGGTCAACCCGACCGCGACCATCCTGCCGGTCAGCGCGCGCACCGGCGACGGCATGTCGGCCTGGTTTGGCTGGTTGCGGCGATTCGTGGCGGGTGATTCGCCGTGACGATGCCGCCGCGCAGGCCCCGGGTCCTGGTGGCCGGGATCGGCAACATCTTTCTCGGCGACGACGGCTTCGGTTCCGAGGTGCTGCGTGCGCTCCCGGTCCGGCTGGCGTCGGAGTCGGTGCGCGTCACCGACTACGGAATCGGGGGCATGCATCTGGCCTACGACCTGCTGGAGGAATGGGACGCCTTGGTGCTGGTCGACGCGCTGCCCAACCGCGGTGCGCCGGGCACCGTCCACGTCTTCGAGGCTGACCACGGATCGCTCGCGCCCACGCCGGGACTCGACGCGCACAGCATGGACCCGGCGGCGGTGTTCGCCAGTCTTAACGCCCTCGGCGGAGTGGCCCCGAGGACTATCGTGGTGGGGTGTGAGGTCGCCGACGTCGCGGACGGGATGGGCCTGAGCGAGCCCGTGCGGGCAGCTGTGCCGGACGCGGTGGCGGCGGTCGAGTCGGCGGTGGCGATGCTCGTCGACGCAGCGGCGCGAGAGGTATGACGGCGATGTGTTTGGGGATTCCCGGTCAAGTCGTCCGGATGCTCGACGGTTACGGAGACCAACTCGCGCTGGTCGACGTCGCTGGTGAGAACCGCAAAGTCAACGTCGGCATGCTGCCGGAGGAGACATTCGCCCCGGGCGATTGGGTGATTATCCACATGGGTTTCGTCGTCGAGAAGACCGATAGAGCCGGCGCCGAGCAGGCGATGGCCGGTTTGGAGTTGATGGGCCGGGGTGCCAGCGACTCGGACGCGTTAGGTTAGAGCCACCAAGAGACCGCAGCGTTGAGGTGCCGCCGAGTGCGGTGATACGCCAGGCTGTCGTCACCGTCGAAGATTGCCTCGACAATCCGGTGGTGGGCGCGTAAGACCTCGACGGCATCGGCCCCAGTAGCCGGACGTTGTTCCAGACTGGTCCACTGCCGGTGGAACAGCTCGACGAGTATCCGCAAAAACAAGTCCAATACCGGGTTTCCGGCTAGCTGCGCCAACCCGGTATGGAAGAAGAACTCCGCCATCTCGGCCTTGCGGAGGTCGTCGGATGTCTGGTCGATCGCGTGCCGGTGCACGTCCAGAAAAGCCTGCACGTCGCGATCTTCCCGTCGCTTGACCACCTTTGCCACATTGTCGATTTCGATGGAGTCGCGCACCAAACGCAAATCTTCGCGAATCGGTCTGCGGTACTGCAGGTACAGCGCGATGGTGTCAATGCTGGCTTGCGGCTGTGGTTTTGTCACCACAAGACCGCCGCCGGGGCCTCGCCGCATGCGGGCGACGGCGTGATATTCCAGCAGCCGCACCGCTTCTCTGAATATCGATCGGCTCACCCGGTAGCGCTGCAGCAGTTGGCTCTCGGTTCCAAACACCGAACCCAAACGCCAACCGCTGGCGGCGATATCGTCTTGGATAGTGCCCGCCAGCATCTCGGCGAGTTTGCCCGGTGATGCCTCGTTGTCGCGCTGTCTGGGCCGCGTGGGATCCGCGCGCCTGCAACCGTGGTGACGCTGCAGCCAGGCGGTCGCCGATTGCACATGCTGCTCGGTAAGCGTTTTGGCGCGCGCAGAATCGCCGGCGGTG
>NZ_DASRBZ010000140.1:0-5117 GCF_035653355.1 Mycobacterium sp.
GGGGGCCGCCTACCTGGACCGCAACCTTGATGCGCTGGCCAGCGACGGACAGCTGATCGTCATCGGCTTGCAGGGCGGTGTGAAAGGCGAACTCAACCTCGGCAAGCTCGTCAGCAAACGGGCAAGGGTCATCGGGACCGCGTTGCGCGGCCGACCGGTGTCCGGGCCGAACGGCAAGAGCGTCATCGTCGAGGCAGTGGTCAAGTCGGTGTGGCCGATGATTGCTGACGGACGGGTCCGACCGATCGTCGGCGCGGTTATGCCGATCCAGCAGGCCGCCGACGCGCACCAATTGCTGTCGTCGGGACGGGTGGCCGGCAAGATCGTGCTGACGGTTTAGCGCGACCAGACGCAAAAGCCCTGCCACGCCGGATTTTTGGGGCCCTTTTGCGTCTGGTGGCCGCGCAGGGCCCGGCGAACACCGCTGTTAGCCCAGCGACGCCAGCGCCCGCACCAGCTGGTCGACTTCGGCGGTTGTGGAGTAATGCGCCAACCCGACGGTGACCGCGCCGCCGACATCGTTGACTCCGATCACATCGAGCACCCTTGATCTGGCGTTGGAGATCGCCAGAACCCCGTTGTCCGCCAACCGCTGTACCACTCGCTCAGCTGGCACCTCGTGGACAGCGAAACTGACCACCGGGATGCGGACCTCCGGCCGGCCGATCACCATCACCAACGGCAGCGACCGCAGGGAGACCATCAGATAGTCGAAAATCCGGTTCATGTACGAGCCGGCCGACTCCATCGACACGGCGAGTCGTTCGCGACGGGTTCCGCGGGCGGACTCGTCGAGTGAGGCGAGATACTCGATGCTGGCGACCACACCGGCCAGCAGACCGAACTGATGCACGCCGACCTCCAGCCGTCCCGGCCCGGTGGCGTGCGGATTGGTCGAAACGGAACCGAACGAATTGATCAGCGCCGGATCGCGAAACACCAAGGCGCCGATCGGCGGACCGCCCCACGCGACCGCGTTCACCGCCACCACGTCGACGTCGGCTTCCTCGATATCAAGCAGCCGATACGGCGCTGCCGCGGAGTGGTCAACAACCACCAGTCCGCCGACGTCATGGATCAGTTTGGTCAGCGTCCGCAGCTCGGTGACCGTGCCCAGGGTGCCTGACGCGGACGTGACCGCGACCAACCGAGTCGACTTTCCGATCAAGCTTTCCCACTGCCAGTTGGGCAACTCGCCGGTTTCGATGTCGACCTCGGCCCACTTGATCTTCGCACCGAACCGGTTTGCTGCGCGCAGCCATGGAGCAATGTTGGCTTCGTCGTCCAGACGGGTGACGACGATTTCGTAACCCAGCCCGGCACGTGGCGACGAGGCGTCGGCCAACGACGACAGCAACACCGCTCGGTCGGCGCCCAGGACCACTCCGCGAGGGTCGGCGTTGAGCAGATCGGCCACCGCCTGGCGCGCCGCCTCCAGCACGGCGGCACTGCGTCGCGCCGACGGATGCGCACTGGCGGTACTGGCTACCGACCGGCGAAAAGCGGTCGACACGGTGGTCGCGACGGACTCGGGAATCAGCATTCCGGCGGGGGCGTCGAAGTGCACCCAGCCGTCACCCAGCGACGGGTGTAACCCGCGCACCCGGGCGACGTCGAATGCCATGGCAGCCACCTTAGAATTCCGCTGGTCCGCAAACCGCGACACTAGCGGGGCACCCAGATACGTCCCCGCCATCCCGAGCCGGGTCGCCCGGCCAGCCATACTAGTCCAGTGGGGCTGACAATCGGAATCCTTATCGCTTTGTTGTTGCTGATAGCCCCCGGAGCAATCGTCGCGCGCAGCGCTCAGCTAACGTGGCCGATCGCGGTGGCCGTCGGCCCGGCGTTGACATACGGTGTGGTCGCGCTCGCCATCATCCCGTTCGGCGCCGTCGGAATCCCTTGGAACGCATGGACTGCGCTGGCCGCCCTGGTCGTCGTCACGATCGCGGTGGCCGTTCTGCGCGTGCTGCTGGACCGCTACCGCGACGTCGACGGCGAATCTCGTGCCGTCACGGGTTGGCCGGCGATCACGGTCGCCAGCGGGGTGCTGCTGGGAGCGTTGCTGATCGGCTATGCCGCGGTTCGCGGGATACCGCACTGGCAATCGATCCCCAGCACGTGGGACGCGGTCTGGCACGCCAACACCGTGCGCTTCATCCTCGACACCGGCCAGGCGTCGTCGACCCACATGGGCCAGCTGCGCAACGTCGAAACCCACGCGCTGCTGTACTACCCGTCGGCTTTCCATGCCCTGGCCGCGGTGCTGGCGCAGCTGACCGGCGCAGCAGCCACCACCGCCTACACCTTGAGTTCGCTGGCGGCCGCGATTTGGTTGTTTCCGGTCAGCGCGGCGTTGCTGACCTGGCGCGCGCTGCGCACACATACGAGTGAGTGGCGCGCGGCCGGCGCCGCGGCCACCGCGGCGGCGATCTCGGCGTCGTTCACCGCACTGCCCTACGTCGAGTTCGACACCGCCGCGATGCCCAACCTGGCCGCCTACGGGATCGTCGCGCCCACATTTGTGCTGATCACTTCCACGCTGCGGCACCGCGATCGCATCCCGGTGGCGGTGCTGGCGCTGGTCGGCATCTTCTAGGTGCACATCACCGGCGGGGTGGTGGTGCTCATGTTGCTGGCGGCGTGGTGGCTGCTGGAGGCGCTATGGCATCCGGTGCGCGGCCGGATCGTCGACGTGCTGACCCTGGCGGCGGTCGCGGTGCCCAGTGGACTGGTGCTGGTGCCGCAGTTCATCAGTGTCAAGCAGCAGGAAGACGTCATCGCGGGGCACTCGTTTCTGACCTATCTGAGCAAGAAGCGCGGGCTGTTCGACGCGGTATTTCAGCACTCGCGTCACCTCAACGACTTTCCGGTCCAGTACGCGCTGATCGCGGTGGCGGCCATCGGCGGGTTCGTGCTGCTGGTCGAGAGGATCTGGTGGCCGCTGCTGGTGTGGTTGGTGCTGATTGTCGTCAATGTCGATGCGGGAACGCCCTTGGGCGGCCCGATTGGCAGACTCGCCGGAGCGTTCGGCGAGTTTTTTTACAAGGACCCCCGCCGGATTGCGGCGGCCACGACGCTGTTGCTGGTACTGATGGCCGGCGTCGCACTGTTCGCAATGGTCATGCTGATAGTGGCGGCGGCCAGGCGGCTCGCCGACCGGCGACTGACCCGACAGGTGGCGCCGCCGGTGTGGGCGGCCACGGCGGCGGTGCTCGTGGTCGCGGTCAACCTGGTCAGCGCCTGGCATTACTTTCCGCGGCACCGGTTTTTGTTCGGCGACAAGTACGACTCGGTGATGATCGACCAGCGTGACCTGGAGGCCATGGCGTATCTGGCCAGGCTGCCCGGTGCCCGTGACACGCTGATCGGCAACGCCAACACCGACGGCACCGCCTGGATGTACGCCGTGGCGGGTCTGCACCCACTGTGGACGCACTACGACTACCCGATGCAGCAGGGCCCCGGCTATCACCGCTTCATTTTCTGGGCCTACGCCGACAATGCCGACACCGATCCGCGAGTACCCGAAGCCGTCCGGGTACTCAATATCCGCTATGTCCTGACCAGCACGCCGACCGTGAGAGGGTTCGCTATGCCCGACGGGCTAGTGTCACTAGACACGTCGAAGTCGTGGGTGAAGATCTACGACAACGGTGAGGCCCGCATCTACGAATGGCGCGGACATGCTGCCGCGACAAGCTCCTAAAACCGAGGGTGGTGAACGCATTGAGTAACGGCGATGCCGACAACAACATCGAGATCATCCGGGACGACGATCTTCGCCTCGCGGCGACCCAAACAGAGGACGAAGACTCCGACGACCGGTCGCTGACCGACCTGGTCGAGCAGCCGGCCAAGGTGATGCGGATCGGCACGATGATCAAGCAGCTGCTCGAAGAAGTGCGGGCCGCACCGCTGGATGACGCCAGCCGCAACCGGCTACGCGATATTCACGCCACCAGCATCCGAGAGCTCGAAGAGGGCCTCGCGCCGGAACTGCGGGAGGAACTCGACCGGCTGACGCTGCCGTTCAACGAGGACGTCGCCCCGTCGGACGCCGAGCTGCGCATCGCCCAGGCCCAGCTCGTCGGCTGGCTGGAAGGGCTGTTCCACGGCATCCAGACCGCGCTGTTCGCCCAGCAGATGGCGGCCCGCGCCCAGCTCGAGCAGATGCGCCAGGGCGCCCTGCCGCCGGGAGTCGGCAGGCCGGGTGGGCACGGGCAGTCGGGCACGGGGCAATACCTCTAAGCAGTTAGCGGTGTCCGGACCTCACTCGCCTTACATCGAGACGCGCAACGCGTGGGTGGAGTTTCCCATCTTCGACGCCAAGTCGCGGTCGCTGAAGAAGACCTTCCTGGGTGCAGCGGGCGGCACGATCGGACGGAACGCGTCCAACGTGGTGGTCGTCGAGGCGTTGCGCGACATCACCATGTCGTTGAGCCTGGGCGACCGGGTTGGCCTGGTCGGTCACAACGGGGCCGGGAAATCGACTCTGCTGCGCCTGCTTTCGGGGATCTACGAGCCGACGCGCGGCTCGGCGACGGTGATCGGGCGAGTGGCGCCGGTGTTCGACCTGGGTGTCGGGATGGATCCCGAGATCTCCGGCTACGAGAACATCATCATCCGCGGACTGTTTTTGGGTCAGACCCGCAAGCAGATGATGGCCAAGGTGGACGAGATCGCCGAGTTCACCGAGCTGGGTGATTACCTGTCGATGCCGCTGCGCACGTATTCGACCGGGATGCGGGTGCGGCTGGCGATGGGTGTGGTCACCAGCATCGACCCGGAGATCCTGCTGCTCGACGAAGGCATCGGCGCGGTGGATGCTGACTTTTTGAAAAAGGCCCAGCCCCGACTGCAAAGTCTGGTGGAGCGCTCCGGAATCCTGGTGTTCGCCAGCCATTCCAACGAGTTTCTGGCCCGGCTGTGCAGGACCGCGATGTGGATCGAACACGGCACCATCAGGATGACCGGCGGCATCGAGGACGTGGTCCGGGCCTACGAGGGTGAGGATGCCGCCCGGCATGTGCGCGCGGTGCTCGACGAGCTCAACGCCGACGAGCAGCTTGCATGAAAAGTGGCCTGGCATGAGTGAATTGGTGTGCGCAGTCGTG
>NZ_DASRBZ010000141.1:0-2398 GCF_035653355.1 Mycobacterium sp.
CCGGTCACGATGACGATTGCCGACAGACCGGCCGCCGACACGCGCACCGTCGGTATTCCTCTCACCGGTCGGCCCCCGACTACGCAAACTAATGAAAATCGTTTCCATCAGACTGTAGCGCAGCCGACTGCCCGTCGCGACAGGGTTAGCTAGTCCGCCTTCTCGGCCAGCGGCTGCCGCGGCCCCGCTACGCGGCCCGCGTCCTTAGCAGGGCGGTAGCCTCACGGAGCATGAGTCCCACGCCCCGGCGGCGGGCCGGGTCTGACGACCCGGCGGTTGCGCGGGCGGCTGCGGGGCCGCCTCGTCGCCGGGCCACCCTGGCATCGTTGGCGGCCGAGCTCAAAGTGTCGCGGACCACGATCTCCAATGCCTACAACCGGCCCGATCAGCTCTCGGCCGACCTGCGCGAGCGGGTTCTTGCGGCCGCGAAACGCATGGGTTATCCCGGGCCCGATCCGGTGGCGCGATCGCTTCGCACCCGCAAGGCGGGTGTGGTCGGCCTGGTGATGGCCGAACAGTTGACTTACTCGTTCAGCGATCCCGCCGCGTTGAATTTCGTTGGGGGACTGGCTGAATCGTGCGAGGCTGTGGGCCAGGGCCTGCTGCTGGTGGCGGTCGGCCCGAACCGGAGTGTGGCCGACGGGACCGCGGCCGTGCTTGCCGCCGGGGTCGACGGCTTCGTGGTCTATTCGGTGTCCGAGGATGATCCCTACCTTCAGGTTGTGATGCAGCGTCGCCTGCCTGCTGTTGTAGTCGACCAGCCCAAAGACGTCTCCGGCGTGTCCCGCGTCGGCATCGACGACCGAGCGGCGATGCGCGAGCTCGCCGACTATGTGCTCGAACTGGGTCACCGCGAGATCGGGCTGCTGACCATGCGGCTGAACCGGGACCGCCACCATGGCCTGGTCCATGCCGAGCGTCTGCGCTCACCGACGTTTCACGTGCAAGCCGACCGCATCTACGGGGTTCGGGATGCGATGGCCGCCGCGGGCCTCGACCCGGATTCGCTGACCGTGGTGGAAAGCCATGAGCATCAACCGACTTCGGGCGGGTCCGCCGCCGCGGCGGCGCTCGAAGCCAATCCACGGATCACCGCGTTGATGTGCACGGCCGACGTGCTGGCGCTGTCGGCGCAGGATCACCTTCGCGGCCGCGGCATCTACGCGCCGGGTCAGATGACGATCACCGGATTCGACGGCGTGCCCGAGGCCATCCGCCGCGGTCTGACCACGGTGGCGCAGCCCAGTCTGGCAAAGGGCCGGCGCGCCGGCGAGTTGGTGTTGACCCCGCCGCGCTCCGGGCTGCCGGTCGTCGAGGTGCTGGATACCGAGTTGATCCGGGGCCGCACCGCCGGCCCGCCGGCCTAGGCAATTGGGGTGACCCGCTGCGCCCGTCATTCGCCGCGCTTGCGATCACCCCGAAGATCAGCTTTTGGCGTTCTCCTGGTCGCCGATCAATAGCCGCACCGCTAAATTCAGCCGCTTGCTGACGTCGGTGGCTGAGGCCCGCCGCGTCAGCCAGGCCAGCAAGTTGGACAGCCACACGTCCGAGATCACCCGGGCGATGTGGTACTGGTCCTCGGTCGGTTCACCGTCAGCCATCGCGCGGGCGAACATCGAATCGATCAGTTTCTCGACATGATCAACCTCACCCGCGGCGGACGCGTCGGCGAAGACGTAGGCGCGGGTCATCGCCTCGGTCAGCAGCGGGTTGCGCTGCATCGCGCGGTTGAGCTTGCTGACCATGAAGTTCAGCCGCTGATACGGCGTGCCGCCGGGCAGCGTGGAGCGGTCGGTCTTGGCGTCGATGCGCTCGAACTCGCGGCCCAGCGCCGAGACCAGCAGATGCACCTTCGACGGGAAATACCGGTAGAGCGTGCCCACTGCCACGTCGGCCCGGTCGGCCACCGCACGCATCTGTACTGCCTCGTAGCCGCCTTTGGAGGCGATCGCCATCGTCGCGTCCAGGATGCGCTTGCGCCGCTCGCGCTGGGCCTCGGAGCCCAGCTCGGATTCGGCCAACACCGCCACGTTCATGACCTCGCGAGGCTGCGCGCCCGGCGCGCCGGCCGCATCGGTGTTCGCTGGCCCCGAGATGTGAGGGGACATGTGACGGACAGCTCCTTCATCTGGCGATCTCGCTGAAAACGATACGCATCCTGAACCTCGATTGCTCACCTCCGTGCGGCTGGGGACACCGGCGTGTGCTGCTGCAACGGCGTTCGACTTGACGGTCGATCGCTGGCACTATTAGAACACGTTCTAGTCAACGGAGGAGCCGCAACGTGCCGACCACCATCAGCGACGAGCAATTGGCAGCGCGTGGGTTGGTGCGTGAGTGGGCCGCCGGCGCGGGAACAACGGCCGCGATTCGCGACATCGAGCAGGGAAAGCGCGAG
>NZ_DASRBZ010000142.1:0-3986 GCF_035653355.1 Mycobacterium sp.
ACCGTTCAGCGCCGGGCTGTGGTCGAATTGCCCGGCTCCACCCTCGGGCGGCTCCACGGCCCGCATCGGTCGCCGGGCTGTGGTCGAATTGCCCGGCTCCACCCTCGGGCGGCTCCACGGCCCGCATCGGTCACCGAGCTATGGTCGGATTGCCCGGCTCCTCCTCGGGCCGCTCCACGGCCCGCATCGGTCACCGAGCTATGGGCGCCGTAACGCTTCTTCGGCGAGAGCGGCCTCATCGGCCGCAATATCGACCGGCACGGTCCCGCGCGCAGCGGTGGTAAGCATCTGCTCGATGACGTTCTTGCCCAGGGCGGATTCGCTGGACAGCTCGATCGGGTACCGGCCGTCGAAGCAGGCGGTGCAGAGCCGCGAGGCGGACTGTTCGGTGGCCGCGATCATGCCCTGCTGCGAGATGTAGCCCAGCGTGTCCGCGCCGATGGCGTGGCGCACCGCCTCCAGCATCTCTTCCTCGTCGTCGACGGCGTTGGCGATCAACTCCGCCGGCGACGGAAAGTCGATACCGTAGAAGCACGGCCACTTCACCGGCGGTGACGCGATGCGCACATGCACTTCGGCCGCGCCCGCCTCACGCAGCATCCGCACCAGCGCGCGCTGTGTGTTGCCCCGCACGATCGAGTCGTCGACGACGATCAGCCGCTTGCCGCGGATGACCTCCTTGAGCGGGTTGAGCTTGAGCCGTATGCCGAGCTGGCGAATGGTCTGCGACGGTTGGATGAAGGTACGGCCCACGTAGGCGTTCTTCATCAGGCCCTGTCCATACGGAATACCGGATTCCTGCGCGTAGCCGACCGCGGCCGGTGTACCCGATTCCGGTACCCCGATCACCAAGTCGGCGTCGATCGAGCATTCGCGGGCCAGTCGGCGACCGATCTCGAGCCGTGCGGCGTGCACCGAGCGGCCGGCGATCATGCTGTCCGGCCGGGCCAGGTAGACATATTCGAAGACACAACCCTTGGGCGTGGGTTCGGCGAAACGGCTGGACCGGACCCCGTCGGCGTCGATAGCCAGCAGTTCGCCCGGTTCGATATCGCGGACGAACGAGGCGCCGACGATGTCCAGCGCGGCGGTTTCCGAAGCCACCACCCAGCCGCGATCCAGTCGGCCCAAACACAGCGGCCGCACACCGTACGGGTCGCGGGCCGCGTACAGCGTGTTTTCGTCCATGAAAGTCAGGCAGAACGCGCCGCGGACCGTCGGCAGCAGCTCCAATGCCGCTTGTTCCAGCGTCGAGTCGGCCGCTGCGTGGGCCAGCAGCGCGCCCAGAATGTCGGAGTCGGTGGTGGCCGCGCCGGGCAGCCGCGGATTGATCAGCCCGGCTTCGCGGGCGCGGGCAACCAGATCAGTGCTGTTCACCAGGTTGCCGTTGTGTCCCAGCGCCACCCCGGTGCCTGCCGCGGTGGTTCGGAACACCGGCTGCGCGTTCTCCCACGTGGTCTGGCCACTGGTGGAGTAGCGGCAGTGCCCGACGGCGACGTGGCCGGGCATGGCCGCCAGCGTCTGTTCGTCGAATACCTGGCTGACCAGGCCGAGATCTTTGAATACCAGCACCTGCGACCCGTCGGCGACAGCGATGCCGGCGGCTTCCTGGCCGCGGTGCTGTAGCGCATACAGGCCGTAATAGGTGAGTTTGGCGACTTCCTCGCCGGGGGCCCATACCCCGAAGACACCGCATTCTTCGCGGGGCGGATTCTCCTCGGGCAGGGGCTGCTGGGCGGTCACGATCTGGCGGCTCCCGAAGGTTGGTGACGTAACGGAGTCTACGGCGACGACAGCCAAGTCGCCGAATCCGGATAGCGTGTTTCCGATCGGGTAACGGCTGCCGGTAGCCGGTGAGTTCCGGCGGCCCTGCTCAGCGCTCCAGCGGTACAAGGGGAAGCCATCGTTCGATTTCACCGGTCCGCGAACCCGACAGCTGCAGCGTCCCGGCGGCCTTAGCGGCCGCGACCTGCAGCAGACCGGTCGCCAGCAGCAGCCAGGTCCGCGGATCCGTCTCGACGACACTGGGTGGTGTGCCGCGGGTATGCCGCGGACCTGCGATGCACTGCACCGCGACGAACGGCGGAATCCGGACTTCGACGCCGGCGCCGGGCGCCTGCGCGGCCAAGGTGCGCGCGGTAAGCCGAACCGCGGCCGCCAGCTCTGCCCGGCCGGGGGCCGGGCGGCTGTCGTCGCGGAGCCAGTCCGCGACGGCCAAGACGGCCTGGCGGGTCTTCGCTGGATCGGCGCTCTGACGGGCGGCCATACCTAACTGCCCGACCGCCGCTGGATGGTGAGCGCGGCCGCCGCTGCTGTTTCATTGATCGCCAGGTGTGCCAGCATCGGCGCCGCCAGACTGCCGGAACGGTCGGCCAGCCAGCCGAACAACCAGCCCGCGACCCCGGTGACCAGGACAGTCGCCGGCACCGGCTCGCCCGTCGCGCGCGCATCGGCGACGTGGGAGAGCCCGAACGCGGCGGCCTGCACCAGCCGCCCCCCGGATTCGCCGAAGCCCGTGGTGGCGACCGTCGCCAGTGCGGCGCGGAATGCAGCCTCCTCGGCCCAGACCGTGCCCACGGGTATCCGCAAGGCCAGCCAGGCCGGCACCGACCGCGGCAGCTCGCGGGTGGACATCGACAGCCGCACCACCGGCACGGGCGTCATCGCCGCGACGGCGGTCGCCGCGGCGGCCCCGGTTGCCAGGCCCCATCGCAACCCGATCCACAACCGCGGCGGAGACAACCCGACCCGCGAACCGGTCAGCAGTACCAGCATTGCGGCTCCGCCGGCTTGCACCGGCACTCGCCACCGCACCGGTATCCGGGGTATGACGAAGCTCGAGCCGACCAGCACGGCGGCCAGCAGGAGTGCCCGTAACCTCTCAAACGTACTGTCACGCATCAGTTTCCGGGCCCGTCATCGCCTTCCGACTGTTTGAGCGCGGCACGCATGCGCTCGGTGTCGGCCAGCGTCCAGCCGTCCGGCGGCACTACCGCGGCCCAGCCGTCCAAGACCGTGTTGGCGTAATTGTGGCCATGTCCGCCCGGCATCGCCTCGGCTTCCGTGAGGTCTGCGCTGACCTGCCAGAACGTGACGACGGGATACCAGCGCATCGATGCGGTGCGGTCGCGGCCCGGCGGTTCGACGAGCCAATCCGGCTGGCTGAACAGCAAATCGGGGGACCACCAGACGACCGGGTCGGATGGGTGCTGCAGAAACAGCACCCGGGTGCCGTCCCACGGTGGTGCGGCGAGCCGGTCGATTTCCGCGGGATCGATGGCCTCGGCGAACCGGACGGTCCGCCCGTTGTCGTAGCGCGGCTGCACCTCTGTGGTCCCCGGGTCGCGGCGCACGATCAGCGCGTGCCACAGCGGACTTTCGTGTGGTGGACCCACCCACAGCACCGCATCGAAGCCCATCTTGGCGATGTCGGGCAGGAACCCGAAGGCCGCCTGTCCGGCCATCGAACCCAGGCTTTCGCCGTAAAGCACCAATCTCGGCCGATGATCCGCCGGCAGCTGCTGCCAGCGGTCGTGAACGGTGTCGATCAGCGTCCTGCCGGAATCCATCGACTTCTGCCGGTCCGCCAGAAACGAAACCCAGCTGGGCAGATAGGAGTACTGCACTCCGACCATCGCGGTGTCGCCGTTGTACATCATCTCCAGCGAACGCGCCGCCACCGGGTTGATCCAACCGGTACCCGTGGTCGGGATGAGCACCAACAGCTTTCGGGTGAACGCGCCGGTGCGCTCGAGCTCGCCGAGGATCACCTGCATGCGGGCGTTGTCGTCGTCGGCGGTCTCCAACCCGGCATACACCCGGATCGGTTCCTTGGCGGGCCGACCGTTGAGCCGGGTGAGCTCGGCGGCGTCCGGTCCGGTCGCGACGAAGTTGCGGCCCTGGAAGCCGAGCGTTTCCCAGGGCGCCAACGACGCTGGGCTACCGGATCTTTCGGGCAGCAGCGGCTGATGTATGTCGGCGCCGGT
>NZ_DASRBZ010000143.1:0-2104 GCF_035653355.1 Mycobacterium sp.
ACGAGAGGCAACGTGCCGAAACGACAATCCTCGACCGGCGCCCTGCGCCATCCCCGGCCGTCCCGCCACGACCTGGGGGAGAGCGGCTTTACGCTGCTCGAGCTGGTCATCAGCGTCGCCCTCTTGACGGTCATCGTGGCCGCAATCGGCACGGCCATCACTACGAGCCTCGAGACCCAGAGTACCGTCACCAACCGGCTCTTCGATTCAGCAAACGCCAACCTCACCTCCGCGATTTACGTCCGCGACGTCGAGAGCGCCGCCTTCGTCACCACCACCCCGACCCCGTCGGCCACGCCGGCACCATGCGGCACTGGCAGCGGAATGAACTTCGAACTCGGTCTCGCTTGGGGTACGACCGTCGTGTCCTACGAGGAGACCGCCGCGAATTCGCTCGTCCGCCAGTTCTGCAGCGTCTCGGGAAGCGTAACTACCCTGCTGAGCACGGCGACGGTGGCCCGCGGCTTGTCCTCCGCTGCGGGAATCCAAGTCACCGTCGCGCCAACAGCAGACGCCACGGCAGCCAGCCAGAACTGGGTGCCGTCCGCCGGGACCGGGGGCGTCGGCCAGCCGCCGATATCATCGGTCACCCTCGGCGCACTGGAGGCCTCGAGCACCTTCCATTTCGACCTGCTGGCCACACCAAGGTTGTCCAATTCTCAGAGTTTGGGAGGGCCGCCGGGCGGGAACCCGGCACCACCACCGTTGTTCCTTCTGGGTTGCAATCCACAACTGCGTTCGTGCGCCGGTGCCCCGCCCCCTGTGGATTGCAGTGGCAGTCCGTCGAGTCTGCACGTCAACGGCGCCGCGTTTCTCGACTCGACCACGCCCAGCCAGTTGAACAACGGCACCTTTACGGCGTCGCAGATATATTCAGCCATTCCCCCCCCGAACACCTCGACTGCCATCACCGGAGGCGCATTCAGTCCGAACCCTCCGACATACCTCAGCCCGCAACCCGACCCATATTCTGGCTTGACACCACCAATGGCGGGCGATCCCAATACCTTCGTCTACTCGAGCACGCTCAGTTTCTCTGGTGGTACGACGGTCCTGGCCAGCGGCACCTATATCCTCGAGAACGGTCTGAACGTCAGCGGCCAAGCAACGCTCTCGAGTGCACCGGGCGGAGTACTGCTCTACATCTCGGGAGGATCGGTCTCCATCACGGGTCAGGCAAACGTCACCCTCTCGCCGTTGACACCCGGACCATATGCCCCCACAGCTCCCGACCTCGGGATCTGGCAGGCGGCATCCGACACCAATCCGCTCTCCCTGGCGGGCAACGGGAATGGCAACATCTTCAGCGGAGCGATCTATGCCCCGACAGCGCAGGTCGGTTCTTCCGGCAGCGGGACTTTCACTGTCGGGTCCGTGGTGGCTGAGAGCATCGGGTGCTCCGGCAACGGCACCGACACGATCGGCTAGTGGTGCCGTTGCGAAGGGAGGGCAGTCACTCGCCAGCGGCCAGGGAGCAGCGACGAAGCGAGGCGGGCGACACTCTCATCGAGATTCTGATCGCAATCGTGATCATTGCGATCACCGCATCGGCAGTCCTCGGGGTGCTCGTCGAGTCGGCATCCGCCTCAGGTCGGCACCGCATCCTGGTCACGCTCGATGGGGTCCTGAAAAGCTTCGCCGAAAGCGCCAAATACGACATCCAGTACAAGCCGGTGTCGTCGGAGTTCCGGGACTGCGCCATTGTGGGACCGGCATCCGCGGGCGGACCACCTTCGAATCCTGCGACCTATACCATCCTCGGTTCGCCGACGCCGACCTACGGGCCAGTCGGTACAGCCGTGACAGTGTTCGGCACTGGATTCGCGGCGTCGTCGTCGCTGGTGGTGACGATGGGAACTACAAGCGTCCCTGCCGCTTCCGTCGTTGGGGCCGCCAGCGACACCAACGGAAATGTCGCCGTGACATTCCCGGTACCGGCCGGGGCTGTGTCTGCGCCGATCACCGTCACCGACGCCCAGGGGTATACAGCCACGTCCACCGACACTTTTGCCGTTACTCCTGGCACAGCTGTCCCGACCTCGCCGCTGGAGAGCTACCACGTGGACATCAGCGCCATCGGTTGGTGGGACAGCACGTCCCAGAC
>NZ_DASRBZ010000144.1:0-8686 GCF_035653355.1 Mycobacterium sp.
ACGGCACCGACGCCGACGCCGACCAGCTGATCGAGCAGCTGTGCGTCGCCGAGCGCGCCGCGGTGCGCGACCTGTCCGGACAGGCCGCCTTCCGCGTGGCGCTGATCCGCACCGCGGCCGACCGGCACCGGTTCGTGCTGACCAATCACCACATCCTGCTCGATGGCTGGTCGCTGCCGATCCTTCTGGCTGAAATCTTCGCCAGCTACTACGGCGAGCGCCTCCCCGCACCCGTGCCGTATCGCAGGTTCGTCAGCTGGCTGGCCGATCGCGACGTCGATGCCGCCCGTGCGTCCTGGCGTGAGGTGCTCGATGGTTTTGACACCCCCACACTGGTCGGCCCCCCGGATCGGTTGGGGCTAGGACGGCGCGGTGTCGCGTCGTTCCGGCTGCCGGCAGAGACTACCCGCGCGGTGAGCGAGCTGGCGCGCTCGCACCACACCACCGTCAACACCGTGCTTCAGGCGGCCTATGCGCAGCTGCTGACGTCGCTGACCGGCCACCACGATGTGGTGTTCGGCACGACAGTCTCGGGTCGGCCCGCCGAGGTCGCCGGGGCGGACTCGATAGTGGGCCTGTTGATCAATACGGTGCCGGTGCGGGCGCGCATCGCACCCGGAACGACCGCCGCAGACCTCCTGGATCAGCTGCAGGACGCCCATAACGCCACACTCGAGCACCAGCACCTGGCGCTGCGCGAGATTCACCGCATCACCGGTCACGACCAGTTGTTCGACACCGTTTTCGTGTACGAGAACTATCCGCTCGACACGGCCGCGCTGTTAGCCGGTCGAGAATGGGCGGTTACCGAGTTCACCATCCGCGAATACAACCACTACCCGCTTGCGCTGGTAGCCATGCCGGGCGCCGAGCTGGACCTTCGCGTCGAATTCGACAGTGACGTTTTCGACGCTGACAGCGTTGAGGGGCTGATCGAGCGGTTGCAGCGGGTATTGGTGGCCATGACGGCCGATCCCACACGACCGATCGCCTCGCTGGGCCTCCTCAATGACCGCGAGCGCGCCCGCCTCGACCAGTGGGGCAATTGGGCGGTGTTGACCCAGCCACCGGCCGCGGCGGTGTCGATTCCGGAGGTGTTCGCAGCCCGGGTGGCGCGTGCTCCGGAGGCGGTGGCGGTGAGCTGCCAGGGCCGCGCCATGACCTATCGCGAGCTTGACGATGAGTCCAACCGGTTGGCACACCTGCTGGCCGGCCATGGGGTTGGCCCGGGTGAGTATGTGGCGCTGCTGTTTCCCCGGTCGGCCCACGCGATCGTAGCGATCCTGGCGGTGTTGAAGACTGGGGCGGCGTATCTACCCATCGACCCCGCGCACCCGCAGACTCGCATCGAGTTCATGCTTGCCGACGCAGGGCCAACGGCCGCGATCTCCGCCACCGGGCTCGCCGACCGGCTGGACGGGTTCGACATGGTGATCATCAATCCCGACGACCCGGCTATCCAGAGCCAACCAGCTACGCCGCTACCGGCGCCGGCTGCCGATGACATTGCCTACATCATTTACACGTCTGGAACGACAGGGGTCCCCAAAGGGGTGGCCGTCAACCACCACAATGTGATCCGGCTGTTCGACTCGCTGGACGTCGGCATAGAACTGGGCCCCGGACAAGTGTGGTCGCAGTGTCACTCCTATGCCTTCGACTACTCCGTTTGGGAGATCTGGGGTGCCCTACTCCATGGCGGACGGGTGGTGGTGGTTCCCGAAGAGGTGACCGGCTCACCGGAGGACTTCCACGCATTGCTGGTTGCTGAACGGGTTTCTGTCTTAAGCCAAACCCCGTCGGCTGTCGGAGTGCTCTCCCCGGAGGGGTTGGAGTCGACGGCGTTGGTGGTTTCCGCCGAGGCGTGTCCGCCCGAGGTGGTGGACCGGTGGGCGCCCGGACGGGTGGTAATCAATGGCTGCGGCCCCACCGAGACCACGGTCTATGCATCGCTCAGTAGACCGCTGGCAGCCGGATCGGGTACGCCGCCGATCGGTACGCCGGCGCCGGGAGCGGCGCTACTTGTGCTCGATGGGTGGTTGCGCCCGCTACCGGCCGGGGTGGTCGGTGAGCTGTATGTGGCCGGCGCCGGGGTTGGGGCCGGGTATGTAGGGCGGCCAGGGTTGACCGCGTCGAGGTTTGTGGCATGCCCATTCGGCGGCGCGGCAGCACCGGGAACACGTATGTATCGCACCGGGGACCTGGTGCGCTGGCGGCCCGACGGGCAGCTGGACTATCTGGGCCGCGCCGACGAGCAGGTCAAGATCCGCGGGTATCGCATCGAGCTCGGCGAAATCCACGCAGCGTTGGCGGGACTCGACGGGGTGGACCAGGCAGTGGTGATCGCCCGAGAAGACCTACCCGGCGACAAGCGCCTGGTGGGCTATATCACCGGCACCGCCGACCCGGCCGCTGTCCGCGCGAAGCTCGCCGAGCGGCTACCGGCTTACATGGTGCCCGCGGCCGTAGTGGTGCTAGATGCGCTGCCGCTGACAGTCAACGGCAAGCTGGACAGACGCGCCCTGCCCCCACCCGAATACACCGATACAGACGGCTATCGGGCCCCGGCTAACGCTATCGAGGAAATCCTGGCCGGCGTCTACGCTCAGGTACTTGGTATCGAGCGGGTCGGCGTCGACGACTCTTTCTTCGAGCTGGGTGGCGACAGCATCTCGGCGATGCGCCTAACCGCGGCGATCAACACCGGCTTGGACGCCAACCTTGCGGTGCGCGCCGTGTTCGAGGCGCCCACGGTCGCCCAACTGGCGCTCCGGATCGGTTCTACAGGTACGGGTCGCCTTGAGCCGTTGACGCCGGTTGAACGGCCCACGGTGATTCCGTTGTCGTTTGCCCAGCAGCGGTTGTGGTTCCTTGACCAGCTGCAGGGGCCCTCACCGATCTACAACATTACGGCGGCGCTGCGGCTGCGCGGGCCGCTTGACGCCGACGCGCTGCGCGCGGCGCTGGCCGATGTGGTGGGCCGCCACGAAAGCCTGCGCACCGTGTTTCCGACGGTCGAGGGAACTCCCCATCAGGTGGTGATTTCGCCGGAGCAGGCCGAGTTCGGCTGGGACGTCGTCGATGCCGCCGGATGGTCGGCAAGTCAGCTGCGGGAGGCCATCGAGGCCGCGGCCTGCCACACGTTCGACCTGGCGACCGATATCCCGTTGCACGCCCGGCTTTTCAAGCTCGCCGACAACGAACACGTCCAGGTCCTCGTGGTCCACCATATTGCTGCGGATGGCTGGTCGATGCGGCCGCTGGCGCGTGATCTGGCTATGGCTTATGCCAGTCGCCACGAGGGGCGGGCACCCAGCTGGGCGCCGCTGCCGGTGCAGTATGCCGATTACACGCTGTGGCAGCACACGCAACTGGGTGATGTCGGCGATCCCGACAGCCCAATCGCTGCGCAGCTGGAGTTTTGGGAGCAAGCGCTGGCCGGCATGCCGGAACGCCTTGATCTTCCTACTGATCGGCCCTATCCCGCGGTCGCCGACCTGCGTGGTGCCCGACTCGCTGTGGAGTGGCCGGCCGAACTGCAGCAGCAGGTGGCACGGGTGGCTCGTGAGCACAACGCCACGAGCTTCATGGTGATGCAGGCCGCACTGGCGGTGCTGCTTTCCAAGATCAGCGCCACCAGCGACGTAGCCGTGGGTTTCCCCATCGCCGGGCGCCGTGACCCCGTCCTCGATGAGCTTGTCGGGTTTTTCGTCAACACCTTGGTGCTGCGCGTCGATCTAAGCGGCAATCCCAGTGTCGGTGAGCTGCTGGATCAGGTGCGGACGCGCAGCTTGGCCGCCTACGAGCATCAAGATGTGCCGTTCGAAGTCCTGGTCGAGCGGCTCAACCCGTTGCGAAGCCTGGCCCATCACCCGTTGATCCAAGTGGCGTTGGCTTGGCAAAACCACGCTCCCGCCGAACTCGCGTTGGGCGATGTGCATGTCAGCCGGCTGCCGGTGGACACCCACACCGCCCGCTTGGATCTGGCGATTTCGCTTGAGGAGCGCTGGGACGAAGGCGGGGAACCTGCCGGAATCGGTGGGACGGTGGAGTTCCGCACCGACGTGTTCGACGCGGCCAGCATCACAACGCTGATCGAGCGGTTGCAGCGGGTATTGACGGTAATCACCGCAGATCCCGGCCGGTCGTTGTCGGCGATCGACGTGCTCGACGGGCCTGAGCAGACCCGCCTCGACAGGTGGGGTAACCGGGCGGTGCTGACGGAGCCGACGGCCACGCCGTTGTCGATTCCGGCGCTGTTCGCCAAGCATGTGGCAGGTGTTCCGGAAGCAGTCGCGCTGACATGCGATGAGGTTTCGTGGACCTACCGTGAACTGGACGAGGTATCCAACCGGTTGGCGCGCCTGCTGACCGCACATGGGGTGGGCCCGGCGACATGTGTGGCGCTGTTGTTGCCGCGCTCCGCTGAGGCCGTCGTCGCCATGCTCGCGGTTCTGAAGACCGGAGCAGCCTATTTACCGATCGACCTAGCGCACCCTGCGGCACGTGTTGGGTTCATGCTCGACGACGCGGCCCCGATCGCCGCGCTCACCACTAGCGGCACCCGGTCGCGGTTGACCGGGCACGATGTTCTGGCCATCGACGTCGATGATCCCCGCATCCCGACCTACCCTGGCACCGCATTGCACCCGCCGGACCCCGGGGACATCGCCTACCTCATCTATACCTCGGGTACTACTGGGGTTCCCAAAGGCGTTGCGGTTAGCCACCACAACGTCACCCAACTGCTTGCGTCATTGGATGCGGGCTTGCCGGCAGCGGGGGTATGGGCGCACAGTCACTCTGCGGCCTTCGACGTGTCGGTATGGGAGATTTTCGGTGCCCTGCTGCGGGGTGGGCGTCTGGTGGTGGTGCCCGAGTCGGTGGTGGCGTCACCGCAAGACTTCCATGACCTGCTGGTTGCTGAACAGGTCAGTGTCCTCACCCAAACCCCGTCAGCGGTCAAGGTTCTCTCTCCCGAGGGGCTGGAATCGGCGACACTGGTGACAGTCGGTGAGGCCTGCCCGCCCGAGGTGGTGGATCGGTGGGCGCAGGGGCGGGTGATGATCAACGCCTACGGCCCGACTGAAACCACAATGTGTGTAGCGATCAGTGCGCCGTTGACACCGGGTGCAGCTGTACCGATCGGTTCGCCGGTGGCAGGGGCGGCGTTGTTTGTGCTCGATGGCTGGCTACGCCCGGTGCCTGCCGGTGTGGTCGGGGAATTGTATGTGGCCGGCGCCGGCTTGGCGTACGGATATGTGCGCCGCGCGGGATTGACCGCGTCGCGGTTCGTGGCGTGTCCGTTCGGCGGCGCTGGGGCGCCGGGACCACGGATGTATCGCACCGGGGATCTGGTGCGCTGGCGCGCCGATGGGCAGCTGGACTATCTGGGCCGGGCCGATGAGCAGGTCAAAATCCGCGGTTACCGCATCGAACTTGGTGAAATCCAAGCAGCCATGGCTGCTTTGGACGGGGTGCAGCAGGCGGCGGCGGTCGCCCGTGAGGACCGCCCGGGCGACAAACGATTGGTGGGCTATATCACCGGCGCCGCCGATCCGGCCGCGGTCCGCGTCCAGCTCGCTGAGCGGCTGCCGGCCTACATGGTGCCGGCCGCGGTGGTGGCACTCGACACCTTGCCGTTGACGGTCAACGGCAAACTCGACGCCCGGGCCCTCCCGGCGCCTGAATACCAGGAAGTTGATCGGTATCACGCGCCCACCAACGCGGTCGAGGAAATCCTGACCGGCATATACGCTGACGTGCTGGGCCTGGAGCGGGTCGGGATCGACGACTCCTTCTTCGAGTTGGGTGGGGATTCCCTGTCAGCCATGCGCCTGATGGCCGCAGTCAACGCCAGCCTGGATGCCCATGTAGCGGTGCGGACTTTGTTTGAGGCGCCGACGGTGGCCCAACTGGCACCCCGGATTGGGGTGGGGGGCGCGGGACGGCTTGCGCCGTTGACGCCAGTGGAGCGGCCAGCGGTAGTGCCCTTGTCG
Organism: Mycobacterium sp.; assembly: GCF_035653355.1. GTDB lineage: Bacteria > Actinomycetota > Actinomycetes > Mycobacteriales > Mycobacteriaceae > Mycobacterium. The sequence continues at coordinate 6,000 of NZ_DASRBZ010000144.1, forward strand.
TTTGCCCAGCAGCGATTGTGGTTTATCGACCAGTTGCAGGGGCCCTCGCCGATCTACAACATGGCCGTGGCATTGCGGCTGCGCGGGCGCCTTGATTCCGACGCCCTGCGTGAAGCGCTGGCCGATGTGGTGGAACGCCATGAAAGCCTGCGGACCTTGTTCGTAGCGGTCGACGGGATACCGCAGCAAGTGGTTGTTTCGCCGGAGCGGGCCGACTTCGGCTGGGACGTCATTGATGCAAGCGGCTGGTCGCAAGGCCAGTTGGATAAGGCCATCCACACCACGGTGCGTCACACTTTCGACCTGGCAGCCGAAATTCCTTTGCGGGCGCAGCTTTTCCGCATCGCCGATGACGAGCATGTCGCGGTGGCCGCGGTGCACCATATCGCCGCCGACGGCTGGTCGATCACCCCGCTGGTGCGTGATCTGGGTATGGCCTACGCCAGCCGGTGCGGGGGACGTGCCCCGCAGTGGGCACCGTTGCCAGTGCAATATGTCGATTACACGCTGTGGCAGCGCGCCCAGTTTGGTGAGATTGCCGACAGCACCAGCCCAATCGCGGCTCAACTGGCGTACTGGGAGCAGGCGCTGGTCGGCATGCCCGAATGTTTACAGCTGCCCACCGATCGGCCCTATCCCCCGGTCGCCGATTACCGAGGCGCCCGGCTGACCGTGGAGTGGCCGGCCGATCTGCAGCAGCAGATCACCCGAGTGGCCCGGGAACACAACGCCACCAGCTTCATGGTGATGCAGACGGCTCTGGCGGTATTGCTTTCTAAGATCAGCGCGAGCAGTGATATTGCCGTCGGATTCCCGATCGCCGGACGCCGAGATTCCGCCCTCGACGAGCTGGTCGGTTTCTTCGTCAACACCTTGGTACTGCGGGTGGATCTGACCGGGAATCCAACGGTGGCGGAACTGCTCGAGCAGGTGCGGGGCCGTGCCCTGGCAGCCTATGAGCACCAAGACGTGCCCTTTGAGCTCCTGGTAGACCGGCTGAAGCCCACCCGAAGTCTGGCCCATTCGCCGCTAGTGCAGGTGGTGTTGGGCTGGCAGAACTTCGCGTGGACCGGCGATCCCGTAGCCACGGTGCCGTTGGGTGACCTAGAGGTCTCGGGGATGCCGGTGGACACCCGCACCGCCCGGATGGATCTCACGTTCGCCCTGGCCGAACAATGGACAGAAGCTCGTGAGCCCGCCGGTATCGGCGGATTGGTCGAGTTTCGCACCGATGTTTTCGACGCCGCCAGCATTGAGAAGCTGATCGAGCGGTTCAAGCGATTGGTCGCGGCGATCACCGCGGATCCGACGCTGCGGTTGTCCTCGATTGACGTCCTTGACGCTGCCGAGCATGCCCGGTTGGTGGATTGGGGTAATCGGGCGATATTGACCCAGCCGGCGCCGGCGGCGAAGTCAATTCCGCAGGCGTTCGCCGCCCAGGTGGCGCGCAGCCCCGAGGCGGTGGCGGTGAGATTCCAGGGCCGCGCCATGACTTACCGCGAGCTCGACGAGGCATCTAACCGGTTGGCGCACCTGCTGGATGCTCATCATGATGTGGGCGCAGGAGCGCGTGTGGCGTTGTTGGTGCCGCGCTCGGCCGAGGCGATCGTGGCGATTCTGGCGGTGCTCAAGACCGGGGCGGCTTATGTGCCAATGGATCCGGCGCACCCGGCGGCACGTCTCGAGTTTTTGCTGACCGATGCGGCCCCCGTCGCCGCGATCACGACCGCTGAGCTGCGCGCCCGGCTCGACGGGCATGATTTGCCGATCATCGATATCGATGACCCGGTGATTGCTGCTCAGCCCGCCGCTGCCGTGTCGGCGGCGGCGCCGCAGGACATCGCCTATCTGATCTACACCTCGGGCACCACCGGTGTCCCCAAAGGCGTGGCGGTGCCGCATTGCAACGTGACTCGGTTGCTGGCGTCGTTGAGCACCGAGGTCGAGGGCGCCGGTGTGTGGTCGCAGTGTCATTCGTTGGCGTTCGACTTTTCGGTGTGGGAGATCTTCGGCGCTCTGCTGGGTGGCGGGCGGCTGGTGGTGGTGCCCGACGCGGTGGTGCGCTCCCCGCAAGAACTGCACGCCCTGTTGATAGCTGAGCGAGTCACCCTGTTAAGCCAGACCCCGTCAGCGTTTTATGCGCTGCAGTCCGCCGATGCGCTGGCCCCGCAGCTAGGTGGGCAGCTGCAGTTGGAGTCGGTGGTGTTCGGTGGCGAGGCGTTGGAGCCGCAACGTCTTCGGCCGTGGCTGGACGCCCATCCCGAGTCGGCGCGGTTGATCAACATGTACGGCATCACCGAGACGACGGTGCATGCCTCGTATCGGCCGATCATGGCTGCCGATGTGGAAGACAGTGCCAGCCCAATCGGCGTGCCGCTGGCCCATCTCGGGTTTCTTGTGCTGGACGCCTCGCTGCGTTCAGTTCCGGTCGGGGTGATTGGTGAGTTGTATGTGGCCGGTGCGGGGTTGGCCTACGGGTATGTGGGGCGGGCCGGGTTGACGGGGTCGCGGTTTGTGGCGTGCCCGTTCGCCGGCGCGGATGCGCCAGGAACACGCATGTATCGCACCGGGGATTTGGTGCGCTGGCGTGCTGATGGCCAGTTGGACTATCTGGGCCGCGCCGATGAGCAGGTCAAGATCCGCGGCTACCGCATTGAATTGGGTGAGATCCAGGCCGCGTTGGCCTC
>NZ_DASRBZ010000145.1:0-5838 GCF_035653355.1 Mycobacterium sp.
GATCAAGGCGTGAGTGCGCCGACTGTGGAGCCAATGCACGCGTTTTCGTGATTTGCGTACGACGACGGCACGCTCGGCCAGAGGCGTTGGTTTAGCTGCAGGAATGCTGTCAATACCTATGTTCATCCGTGCCGGCGAACCGATTGCCGGGGATGGAGGTGGCCTCATGCGCAAACCGACTCGGGGTGGGGTGTCCGCGACGGGCATCACACTGGTCATGGTCACGGCCACGACGTTGGCGAATGGCACCGCGGCCGTTTCGGCTGCTCCGTCGAGCGATGGGACCAGGCTTCCGCTCGCGAGCATTCTGCGAACGTGCGATTGGAGCATGATCAACGGCGTGACGGCGTCACAGGCGGCTTTCGCGACGGCCGATGCCACGATACGTACGGGGGGATCGAACACCGTCGTCGCGGACATCCATGTGGTGAACACCTACGCGCCCGGCACCCACTACGACGTCGGGCTGATCGAGCTACCCCGGCCGTCGTCGTCGACGTGTGGTCCCGGCGATCCGGGTACGACGTTCGGTGGGCTGGACACCGACGCGGGCGGACGCGGTGCCACCACCCTGCAGGCCAGCATTCGGCCGGGCGCGACGGGCGTGGGGGTGGTTGTCCAGCGACCAAACCCCTATTCCCAAGCCCCGGCCGAGTTCTACACCTCCGACTCCGTCGCGCCGATTTAGGCCAATCGGAAGGCACCGGGCTGCCGTGGTTTTGCCTCGCAGCGCTGTTGGGTTCACTGGCGCTCGCGTGCCATAGCTCCACAGCCGTCGGCGTGAAGCGATTCGCGGTCGCCGCCGGTGGGTAGCCCCAAAAGGACCGCATCCGCTAAGTGAATGGAGATAGGGCGTGCGCGCTGAAGAAGGCGACGAATCTGTGAAAGAGCTTGCCGACGAAGCTGGTGAGGCGAAGAAGGAGCTCAGGGAGTCCACCACGACGGGAAAGAAGGTGCAGGAAAGGTCGGACGATTCCGACTGAGTTCACCTTTCGCGCCCTGTTGTGTTGGAAAGCCCGTCCTGCTTGCTATTTGACGCTCTACGCGCTGCCAGTGCCAGCTTGAAGGCCGAAACGATCTGTCTTGCAGCAATATTCGGTGCACTAGTGGCCGGATGCAGTGCCTCCTCGCAAACCGCTCCCTCGCACACCGTCGCGCAACCACCCAAGCCGGTCAACTACGTCGCCATGGGTGACTCCGCCGCTGCAGCCCCCGGCGTGCCGGACCCCGCGCCGCCGCCGGGCTGCCAGAAGTCGACGAACGACTACCCGTCTGTGCTGGCCCGGCGCATTTCGCCGGCAAGGTTTATCGACGTCACATGCAGCGGCGCAACGACCGACAACATCACCACCCAGGCGCAGCTGACGGCTGACGGGCCGGTGCCGCCGCAGATCGACGCGGTCACTGCGGACACCACGTTGATCACGATCACGATCGGCGGCAACGACATCGGGTTGGCCGCCGACGCGTCGCAGTGCTGGGCCGCCTCGTTCGATGCGCCGCCGTGCGCCGACAAGTTCGTGACCGGCGGTGTGGACAGCATCTCCGCCGCGATCACCGCACATGTGCCGGTGTGGGCGGCGATGATCGACGACGTCCGCGCCAAAGCACCGGGCGCTCGGATCATGCTGGTGGGCTACCTGACGTATATCCGGCCAGGTGGATGCTTTCCCGACGAGCCCGTCGTTCCCAAAGACGCCGACTACTTCCAGTCGAAGGTCAACGAACTCGACGACCGGCAAAGGCAACTGGCAGCCGACAAGCACATCGACTTCTTCGATACCCGGCCGCTGTCGGTAGACCATGACATGTGCGCTCCCCCGAACCAGCGCTACGTCGAGGGATTCGTGGCCGTCAATCCTGCTGCCCCGCTGCACCCCAACGCCATGGGCGCCGCTGCCGTGGGCAACGCGCTTGCCGACTACCTCGGTTAGCGGCGCGAGCGTGCACAGTTGCACATAGTTTCGCGGCGTGTCGTGTACAGACACGCCCGCTCGCGACCGGGCGCGACCTAAATCGGGATCAGCGCATGCTTGCGCTGCACGTGCTGAACTTGCTTGTCGCGCAGCAGGTGCAGCGCTTTGCGCAGCAGCAGCCGGGTCTGATGCGGCTCGATGACCGCGTCGATGAACCCACGCTCGGCGGCGATCCACGGCGTCGCCATGTTGAGGTTGTAGTTCTCGATGAAGCTCTGCCGAATCGCCTGCGCCTCAGGGGCATTCGGGTCGGGGAAACGCTTCATCAGCAGCTGGGCGGCGCCTTCCGCGCCGATTACCGCGATCCGGGCAGTCGGCCAAGCGAAGTTGAGGTCAGCAGTAAGCTGCTTGGATCCCATCACCGCGTACGCGCCGCCGTAAGACTTGCGCACAGTGATCGTCACCTTCGGCACATCAGCTTCCACCGTCGCGTACAGGAATCGGCCGCCGCGCTTGATGATTCCGCGCTTCTCCTGCTCCGCACCGGGCAGGAAGCCCGGGGTGTCGACGACGAAGATCAGCGGCAGGTTCATCGTGTCGCAGAACCGGATGAACCGCGCCGCCTTGTCCGAGGCCTCGTTGTCGATCGACCCGCCGAGCTCCATCGGCTGGTTGGCGACCACGCCGACCGGCCGGCCGTCTACCCGGGCGAAACCGGTGATGATCGCCGGCCCGGCTTGCGCGGCGACGTCGAGGAAGTCGCCGTCGTCGAAGAGCCGCAACAGGATCTCGTGCATGTCGTATGCCGTGTTGTCGTTGTCCGGCACGATCGAGTCAAGCTCGAGGTCGTGCGGGGTGATCTCCGGCTCCAGGCCGGGATTGACGATCGGCGGCTCGTCGAAGCAGTTGGACGGCAGGAACGACAAGAAGTCGCGCACGTACTGAAACGCCGCGGCTTCCGAGTCGACGACCTGGTGGATATTGCCGTAGCGAGCCTGGGCATCGGCGCCGCCGAGCTCGTCGAGGGTGACGTCCTCGCCGGTGACCTCCTTGATCACATCGGGGCCGGTGACGAACATATAGCCCTGGTCGCGCACTGCGACGATCAGGTCGTCCTCGATAGGCGAATAGACCGCTCCCCCGGCACATTTGCCGAAGATGAGCGAGATCTGCGGAACCATGCCGGTGAGCCGTTCGTGGCGGGCGCCCAACTCGGCGTACCACGCCAGCGAGGTGACCGCGTCCTGAATGCGAGCACCGCCGGAGTCGTTGATGCCGATGATTGGGCAGGCCACCTTCGCGCACCACTCCATGAGGTGGGCCACCTTGCGGCCGAACATTTCTCCGACCGTGCCGCCGAACACCGTCTGGTCGTGGGAGAACACCCCGACCGGGCGGCCGTTGATGGTGCCGTGCCCGGTGACGACGCCGTCGCCGAACAACGCGCTGGGGTCGCCCGGAGTACGACACAGCGCCCCGGTCTCCAGGAAGCTGCCCGGGTCGAGCAGCGCGTGGATGCGCGCCCGAGCACTCGGGATGCCCTTCTTGTCGCGTTTGGCGGCGGCCTTCTCCCCACCGGGTTCCTTGGCTAGTTCCAGCTTTTCGCGGAGTTCGGCCAGTAACTCGGCGGTGGTCTTCGTGCTCACTTGCGGGCCCTCTGCTCGGCTTCGATCCTGTTGAGCGCCTCGGTCATGTGCGCTCCCACTTTCGCGATGTACGGCTCGTCGATGGCCTGGATGTGTTCGCCGCCGATGTGCACGATCTCCAGATCAGACACGAACTCACCCCAGCCGCCGTCCGGTTTCCGGATGCCATAGCGCGGCTCGAACATGATCGCGTCGTCGTGGTAGCGGTCAGCCATGTACAAGGTGACGTGGCCGTCGTACGGCTGGATCTGCACGGTGTCCAGCGCCCGGTTGTCCAGGTACGACGTGCGCTGATGTTCGATGATCCCGCCCGGGATCTGCACGCCGCTGGCCTTGACCGCATCCAGGACGAACTTCACCTGGCCCTCGTCGTCGAGCTGCTCCAGCTGCTCATACGGGATCTCGGGGATGGTCACGTTGAAGTTCCGTTCGGCGAAGCGGGCGTAGCGATCCCAGCGCTTGCGGATTTCCTCCTTGGTCTGCGGGATCTCCTCACCCGGGCGCACGGTGTCGATCAGCCCGACGAACGGCACGTCGCAACCAAGGCGCTTGAGCCCGACCGCGCAGGCGTAGGCCAGCGCCCCGCCCAGCGACCAGCCCGCCAAAACAAACGGCCCGTCGCCCTGCATCTGAATCAGCTTGGGCACGTAGCGCATCGCGCGTTCTTCGATCGATCCCTCGACTCGCTCGAAGCCGTACATCGGGGTGTCCGACGGCAGCCGGTTGAGCAGCGGCTCGTAGACCACGCTCGACCCGCCGGCCGGGTGGAACACGAACACCGGAATCTTGGATGAACCTTCCGGCCGTGCCCGCAGCGTGCGGACGAACCCGTCGACCTGCCCGGCCTCCAGGTATTCGCGCACCTTCTCGGCCAGCGCCTCGATGGTGTCGGCGGATTTGACGTCCTCGGCGGTGATCGGCCCGTCGGCCCGCTCGGCGAGCCGCTGCGCCATCTTTTCGGCGGCAGCGTCATCGAGCTTGGGCAGCGGGTTGAAGATGCCGCCCGGCGACTTGCCGGTGACGATCGCCCACGTCGCGAACGTCACGCGCTCGGCGGCGTCGCGCGGCGGCACATCTGAACCGAGCACCTCCGCGACGGCCTGCTGGTTCAGCGCTGACACGTCCGCCGTCCGCGCAGGGCCTGCGGGCTGATCCGACGGCGGCGGTGGCGGCACATCAGAAGCCGCCGGCTCTGATGCCGGCTCAGATTGAGTTGCAGGCGGCGCTTGCGGATCCGGCGCCGGCGCCGCAGCGGTGGTCGGCGTTGCGCCGCTGAGCAGACGCGCCTGTTCCTCGGCGATCTCCTCGGCGCTCTTCGTCCTCTGGTACTCGTGCAGCTGCTGCACCTCGTCGCGGTGCTCGACCGCGTACTCGATCAGCTTCTCGACGTTGTAGAGGTTGGCGTCCCGCACCGCCTGCAGCTGAATCGGCGGCAGGTCGAAGTCGTACTCGACGCGGTTCTTGATCCGCACGGCCATCAGCGAGTCCAGGCCCAGCTCGATCAGCGGCGCCTCCGACGGCAGGTCTTCGGGCTCGTAGCCCATCGCCGCCGACACGATGGTGGCCAGCCGGTCGTGGATCGTCTCACCGGAATCCGGCGACCACTTCGTGAAGCCGGCCGGCATGTTGCGCAAAGTCAGGCTGTCCTGCAGGGTTTCGGCCTCGGGCTCTTCCTCTGCATGGGCCGCCGGCGCAGTCACCGTCGGCGCGATGGCCGAGCCGGCCCCGACCGCCGTCGGCAACACCGCGGCTTGACCGCTACGGCTGACCAGTGCGTCGTAGACCAGGGTGAACGACTCGTCGATGCGGGCATGCACTTGCACCGAGGCCCCACCGGGATGGCGGGTCAGCGTCGTCACCAATCGTGCGCCCGCGCCGGGCACCGCCCGCTGCTCGGAAGCGACTAACTGAGCGTCCGGAATCACTTGGGCCGCAGCAGCTCTCACCAACACGGCCAGATCCGTCTCACCGCGCGGCGCGTACTCCCACACGTGGCGACCGTCGGGCAGCCCGACATGGGTGCCCGGCATGATCACCGAGCCGTCACCGGAGAAGTGTGCGTCGAGCCAGTGCTCCTTGCGCTTGAACCGGGTCGGCGGAATGTTGGCGTAGTCCTCCGGGCCCTGGGCAGGCGTGAACAGGGTGCGCATGTCGAGGTCGTGGCCGTGCACATAGAGCTGCGCCATCGCCTGCGTCATCGAGTCGACCTCGTCCTGCTTGCGGGCCAGGGTCGGAATCAGTTGCGCGTCAGGCAAGCCCGCCGCCGCGGTGGTCAA
>NZ_DASRBZ010000146.1:0-11597 GCF_035653355.1 Mycobacterium sp.
CCTGGTGGCTAGTCGGCAGGCGACCCGCTGCGCCCGGCGTCGCCGAGCTTGCGATCGCCTGGTGGCTAGTCGGCAGGCGACCCGCTGCGCCCGGCGTCGCCGGGCTTGCCATCGCCTGCTGGCTAAGCTCGCGAGCATGGCACCGGTGCTCACAGACGTCACCGACATCGTGCACCTCGCCCAGGGCGAGGCGGTCAACTGGCTGGTGGTCCGTGACGACCTCGGGGTGATGCTGATCGATTCCGGCTACCCCGGTGACCGCGACGACGTGCTGACCTCGCTGCGGCAGCTCGGCCACGAACCCGGCGATGTGTCTGCGATCTTGTTGACGCACGCCCACATCGACCATCTGGGCTCGGCCATCTGGTTCGCCAAAGAGCACGGCACCCCGGTGTATTGCCACCCCGACGAGGTCGGGCACGCCAAGCGCGAGTATCTGCAACAAGCCTCACCGGTCGATGTCGCCTTGCGGATCTGGCGGCCTCGCTGGGCGGTGTGGGGTGCGCACGTGGTGCGCAACGGCGGTCTGATCCGGGACGGTATCCCGACTGCACAACCGTTGACCACCGACATCGCCGCCCAGCTGCCGGGCCACCCATTGGCCATTCCCACCCCCGGGCACACCAGCGGCCACTGCTCGTACGTGGTCGACGGCGTGCTGGCCAGCGGGGACGCCCTGGTCACCGGGCATCCGCTGCTGCGCCACAGCGGGCCACAACTGCTGCCGGCGGTGTTCAGCCACAGCCAGGGCGACTGTGTCCGTAGCCTGGCCGCGCTTGCGCTGCTGGAGACCGAGATCTTGGCGCCCGGCCACGGCGACCTGTGGCGCGGTCCGATCCAGGAAGCCACCCAGCAGGCCGCGGCGCTGGCTCGCCAGTGACCCGAACCTGCACAACCCGGCGCTCGGCATCCGGATGGCGCTCGACAAGCTGACCGCCCTCGTGGAGTCGATCGATAACCGTTAAGCGCCGAGCAGGACGTCACAATTCGATCACGCTTACTCTCACGGTTTGTTAAGTATCGGGCGCGTACTCTAAGAAAATCGCCCCGAGTTACAGCAAAACTCGCACTTTCGGTAATAACGCTTGTCCGGCAGCGGGTTTCGCTGCCGTCAGCGAAACGTAGCAGCCGATTGTCTTCGCGTACGTTGGCTGGCGGGCCGGGGGAATCTGTGACCCAATCTGCAACGAAAAGGAAAAAGCAAGCATGAAACTCAGTGGTATGACCATGCGCAGGCAAGCCGTCGGCATCGCTGCGGCCAGCTGCGTACTCGGGGGTCTGGCCGCGACCACCATGGCGGCACCGAGCGCTTCTGCGGCGCCCGACTGCAGCCCGGCCGCGGTGAACGACACCGTCAGCTCGGCAACGGGTCAAGCTCGTCAATACCTCGACGCGCACCCGGACGCCAATGCGGCGGTGACGTCAGCGTTCACCCAGCCGCGCCCCCAGGCGGCAGCCAACCTGCGCAGCTACTTCACCGCCCACCCGCAGGAGTACTACGACCTGCGGGGGATCTTGGCGCCGATCGGTGACACCGAGCGCCAGTGCAATACAACCGCGCTGTCGCCGGATCTGCAGTCGGCCTACAACGAATTCATGGCCGGCTAACCGCTCCGGGCTCATTGACGGCCGGGAAGGGTGTGCCGTTGCGCCCGCCTCGGAGCGATTTCTGGCCGAGCCCTGGACAATCGCTCTGAGGCGGGCACAACCCCTACTCCCCAGCAGATCCGGTAGCGCGCTAACCGGCCAAACCCAGATGATCGCGCAGGGTGGTGCCACTGTATTCCGTACGGAACGCGCCGCGTTCCTGCAACAGCGGCACCACCTTGTCGACGAATTCGTCTAGTCCGTGCGGCGTCAGGTGCGGCACCAGGATGAACCCGTCGCACGCGTCGGCCTGCACGTAGCGGTCGATCTCGTCAGCGATATGTGCTGCAGTACCGACAAACTGGTGACGGCTGGTGACCGCGATCACCAACTCGCGAATCGACAGGTTGTCGGCCTCGGCGATGTCACGGTAGCGCCGGGCCACAGCAACCGGATCGCCGTGGCGGACGCGACCCTGCGTGATGCTGGTGTCACCGCTCGGCTCAATGTCAGGCAACGGGCCGTCGGGATCGTAGCGGGACAGGTCGCGGCCCCACACCTGCTCGAGCATGGCGATCGCGGTCGGGCCGCTGACTTGCTGATAACGGATGTGCCGGGCCTTATCCGCGGCCTCCTCGGCGGTGTCGCCGAGCACAAACGTAGCGGCGGGAAAGACCTTGAGCTCGTTGGGATCTCGACCGTATGAAGCGGCCCGGCTCTTGACGTCGGCGTAGTAGCGCTGCCCGTCCTCGAGCGTCGAATGCAACGTGAACAGCGCGTCGGCGTGGCGAGCGCCGAACGCGCGGCCTTCGTCGGAGTCGCCGGCCTGCAGCAGCACCGGATGGCCCTGCGGCCCGGCCGGCAGGGTCGCCACGCCGCGCACATCGAACTGCGGTCCCTGATGCTCGACGGTCTTGATGCGGCTGAGGTCGACGTAGATGCCCGTGTCGACGTCGGCTACCACGGCGTCGGTCGCCCAGCTGTCCCAGAACGCGCGGGCTACGGTGAGGAACTCCTCGGCGCGACGGTACCGGTCGGCTTGGTCAAGAAAGCCGTCGCGGCGGAAGTTGGCCCCGGTGAACGCATCCGAGGAGGTGACGATGTTCCAGCCGGCCCGACCTTCGGACAGGTGGTCGAGGCTGGCGAATTGGCGTGCCACTTCGAACGGTTCGTTGAATGTGGTGTTGATGGTTCCGGTCAGCCCGATCCGATCGGTGACCGCCGCCAGCGCGGCCAGCACCGTGAAGGTGTCCGGCCTGCCCACGACGTCGAGGTCATAGATCTGGCCGCGGTGTTCGCGCAGCCGCAGCCCCTCGGCCAGGAAGAAGAAATCGAACAGCCCATGCTCGGCGGTGCGGGCCAGGTGCACGAACGAGTCGAACTCGATTTGGCTGCCCGCCGCCGGGTCGGTCCATACCGTGGTGTTGTTGACGCCTGGGAAGTGCGCTGCGAGGTGAACCATCTTGCGCCGCTGGCTCATTCGGTCAGCCCCCAGCGTTTGGCGATCAGCTCGTGCGAACGCAGCCGGTCCTCGTGCCGGAAGGTAACCGACGTGACGACCAGCTCGTCGGCGCCGGTGAACCGCTGCAGCGCCTCCAATCGCTCGGCGACTTCGTCTGGGTTGCCGACGAATTGTGTTGCTATGCGGTCCTTTACCACAGCGAGCTGGTCGTCGGTCAACGGTGGGCAATTGTCGGGATCGGGATAGGGCATGGCGCCGTCGCCGGCACGGATGGAATACACCCAGTGGCCGTAGCTCGAGGCCAGATGTCGCGCGGTGGCGGTGTCGTCGGCGACGACGATGTCGGCCGAGACCGCGACGTAGGGGCGTGACAGTCTGGGCGACGGGGTGAAGGCGGCGCGGTAGGCGTCGACCGCGTCCAGCGCGGTGCCCGGCGTGATGTGGTAGCTGGCGACGAACGGCAGCCCCAATGCCCCGGCCACTTCGGCACTTCTGCCCTTGCTGCTACCGAAGATCCACGGCGTCAACCCGCTTCGTTCACCGGGCACCACGTGCACGTCAAACCCTTCGACCTGGTAGCTGCCCTTCAGCATCGCCATGATGTCGCCGAGCTGCTCGGCGAAGTCGGGCGCGACGGCTTCGGGCTGCTGCAGGATCGCCATGGTCGCCTGCACCCGCTCCTTGTTGAGCAGTGCACTCAGGTCGAACGGCGGCGGCACCACCACACCGTCGACCTCGCGCCATTCGCGTGGCGGCGGCTCGGTGTGAGGCCGTGGTGTGCGCGCCTTGTGCCCAGTAATGCGGCGCTGCCCCGATCGGCCGACGCCCAGATCGATGCGGCCGGGGTAAAAGGCCTCGAGCATCCCGAAACTTTCCACTACCGCCGCAGCGGTGGTGTGGCTGAGCTGAACAGCTGCCGAACCCACGCGAATTGTCTTGGTAGCAGCGGCGATTTGTCCTAGCAATACCGCCGGCGACGAGCTGGCCACAGCGACGAAGTGGTGTTCGGCGATCCAGAACCGCCGAAAGCCCCACTGTTCGGCGCGCTGGGCCAGGTCAATGGTGTTGCGCAGCGCAGCTGCGGCGTCGCTGCCTTCGCTGATCGGCGCCAGGTCCAGAACCGACAGCTGAACCCTGCTCACTGTCGCACCGCCGTATACCGGTTGCGCGCTACCGGTAATCCCAGCCGGTCGCGCAGCGTCTCACCGTCCCGATAACCGCTGCGGAACCGGCCGGCCCGCTGCAGCAGCGGCACCACATCGTCGACGATCACCGCTAGGTCGGTGGCGTTGACGGCCGGACGCAGCCGGGCACCGTCGATGCCGATCCGCTGCCAGTCCAGCAGCAGGTCAACCAATTCCGTTGGGCTGCTGGTGAATATCAACGCATCCGAGCGGAAGTCGCTGTCGCCGCCGAAGGCCACCACCACATCGGCGTAGATCTTCAGATGGTCACCCCCGGCGCTGCGCACCTCGTCGAGAATCCGCCGCAGCGCGGCGTTGTCGGTGGGAGTGATGAACACCAGGTCTGCACCGTTAGCCGCAAACTCATAGATCCGGGGCGCGTGGGCCAGGGCGGCAACCACCGGCTGGCCCTGCGGGGGTCGCGGCGTGATCGACGGCCCCTTGACCGAGAAGTACCTTCCGGTGAAGTCGATGTAGTGCAGCTTGTCTCGGTCGATGTAGCGGCCGGTGGCCACGTCGCGGATCACCGCGTCGTCCTCCCAGCTGTCCCACAGCCGGCGCACCACCTCGACGAAATCTGCTGCCTCGTCGAACAACTCGCCAAGGCCTGACGATCCATTGCGCCGACCGAACAGCGCCGCCTCGTGCCCGGTCGCGCTGACCCTGGCCTGCCAACCGGCGCGTCCGTGCGACACGTAGTCCAGCGTGGCGATGGCCTTGGACACGTGAAACGGTTCAGTGTGGGTGACGGTGGCCACCGGAATCAGTCCAATGTGGCGGGTCGTCGGCGCGACGCGGGCGGCAACCAGCACGGCGTCGGCGCGACCGGCCAGCCGCCGCGGGTCGATGGCTTCACGCCGTCCCGGCTGGGCAGTCAGCGTGTCGTCGATGGTGAGGAAGTCCAGCAGGCCGCGCTCGGCGGTGGCGGCCAAGGCCGCCCAGTAGCGCCCGGACAACACCGACGCGGAGGTCCGATCGGCGGCCAGCGTGGTGCGCCAGGCTTGCGGGTGCCAGCCGTAGCCGTCGAGCGCGACGCCCAGACGCAGAGGCGCGGTCACGGCAGCCACTTTTCGAACGCGATGGGTTTAAACGGTCCCCACGACGGCAGCGGCTCGTCGAGTCGGGTGTAGCCGGTGGCCTCATACAGCGCCTCGGCCTCCGGCTGCCGATTGCCGGTGATGAGGTACACCCGCCGGTATCCGCGGGCGGCACTCTCGTCTTCCAGCACCGACAGCAGGGCCTTGGCATAGCCGCGACGGCGATGCGCGCGGTCGGTCCAGATCCGCTTGAACTCGACGGTCTGGGTGTCGTAGCGGCGAAACGCCCCACCGGTGACGGGCAGGCCGTCGACCACGCCGATCACCAAACCGCCGTCCGGCGGCGTCAACTCGCCGGATGGAACTCGCAGCCACGTCAGGTGGGTTTGCGGCGTACCGCCATAGCGCTGCGCGTATTCGGCGGCCAGCTCGGTCAGCAGCGGCAGCGCCAGCGGGTCATCCTGGCCGACCGACACGAACCGCAGTCGGCCGGCCGCGGTGGACTGCACCGGTTGAGACATCACTCAACTGTCTAACGCCTAGCGGGCGCGCGCATTCCGAGGTTGCTCCACACGGACCGCGGTGACATACGAGCTCGCGACCGGCGCGTCGGCCCGCTGGCCGCGGCGCAGGCCGGGCAAACCGGTGACGCCGCACAGATCGGCCAGCGTGGTGTTGACCGTCTCCCAGCCGTGCGCGGTCAGGTATTCGGCGACGTCGTTGTGCTCGCCCGGGAAGGTCAGCGCGCTCATGTCGATGTCCAGGCCATGTTGTCGCCAGCGGGTGACCAGGGCAGGGTCGTAACCGGTTTGCGCCTGGCTGCCGCCGTGATCGGCGGCGAACCGGCTGCCCGCCGCGCTGAGCGCAGTGATGTTGTCCAGCAGTCGATCTTGGACGTCGTGCGGGAGTAATCCGATGAGCAGCCCTTCGGCGATCCACGCGCTGGGCTGGCTGGCGTCAAAGCCGACCCGCCGCAGCGCAGTGGGCCAGTCCTGCCGCAGATCGACGCCCACCGCGCGGCGTTTGGCCGTCGGCGCGGCGCCGAGGGACCGCAGGGTCTGGGTCTTGAACTCGATCACGTCCGGCTTGTCGAGTTCGTACACCGTAGTGTCGGGCGGCCACCACAGCCGATACGGCCGGGCATCCAGGCCCGAAGCCAGAATCACCACTTGCTGGATGCCCGCGATCCCGGCATCAGCGCAAAAGCCGTCGAAAAAACGGGTGCGCACGGCGAACAGATCGGTCATTGTCCCGAACACGAAATCGTCGCCGAGGTCGACCATGTCGAGCTCGCCGGCGGCGAGCCGGATGAAAAAGTCGAGCCCGACGGCACGCACCAACGGCTCGGCGAACGGATCGCTGATCAGGCCGCGCTTGGTCGCCACCGCGCGGGCTGTCGCAGCCATAGTCGCGGTGGCTCCGACGCTGGTGGCTGGGTTCCACGTGTCGTTGTCAGTGCGCGCCATCTCGCTCCCGTGACGCGTCGGAGTGGCGCCGCAACACCGCCGCGGTCGCCGCTCGCCATCCCAGCAGCAGCACCGCGGTGACCGATCCGGCGACCACCACGAAGCTGGCGGCCACCCCGGCACCGGTGGCCTTGCGCAACAGCATGCCGACCGCCAGCGTGCACAGCCATACGACGACACCGGTCGGGACGACGGCAGTCGGGCGTCGCCAGCCATTGGACGCCAGCCACCCCACCACGGTTCCGGTCAGAAACGGCCATGCCGTCGTTGCGACGCCCGCCACGTTGAGTCCTTCCTCGTGGCTGCGCCGGCCGACCGCACAGAACACCAGCACACACCCAACGTCGATGCCCAGCCACGCCGCGCGGTGCATGCCGTGACAGTACCTGGCACCTTGACCCTGACCTCGGGCGAATATAGGTTCGTCCGGAATGAATGCTGATTCACCCAGGTGCGCATGACCGGCACACTCGCAGTCGTGACCGGCGCGGGATCGGGTATCGGCAAGGCGATTGCGCTGGGTTTCGCAGCTCAAGGCGACCGGGTCGTCGCCGCCGACATCGACCAGGCGGCCGCCGAGGCCACTGCCGAAGAGCAGCCCGAGTTGATCACGGCGCTGCCGGTCGACGTGGCCGACCGCGCCCGGGTTGACGAGTTGCGCGACCGAACGCACGCCGAGGTCGGGGTGCCCAACGTCGTGGTCAACGCGGCGGGCTGGGACCGCAGCCATCAATTCCTTGAGGCCACAACGGATTTCGCCGAGAAGGTGGTCGCCATCAATTACCTGGGGCCGGTGCACGTGTGCAGCGCGTTCCTGCCGGGACTGATCGAGGCCGGCGGCGGCGGGCGGGTGATCAACCTTGCCAGCGACGCGGGCCGGGTGGGCAGCGCGGGCGAAACCATCTATGCCGGTGCCAAGGGCGGGGTGATTGCGCTGACGAAGTCGCTGGCCCGGGAAATGGCGCGCTACCAGATCACCGTGAATTGTGTGTGCCCCGGCCCGACCGACACCCCGCTGTTCGCGGCGATGCCCGAGAAGCTGAGAGAGGCGCTGATCAAGGCGATCCCGTTTCGGCGGCTGGCGCGCCCTGAGGAGGTTGCCGCGCCGGTGCTGTTCTTCGCCTCGGATGCCGCGTCGTTCATCACCGGGCAGGTCATCAGCGTCAGCGGCGGACTTACGATGGCCGGATGACAAGCTTCGACCCGATCGACCCGCTGAGCCTGGACGCGTCGCTGTCCGGCGACGAGGTCGCGGTGCGCGACACCGTCCGACAGTTCTGCGCCGAGCACGTCGCTCCGCACGTCGCCGACTGGTTCGAGATCGGAGACCTGCCGGTGCGCGACCTGGCAAAGGGCTTCGGCGAACTGGGCCTGCTCGGCATGCACTTGCACGGGTATGGGTGCGGCGGCGCGTCGGCGGTGCACTACGGGCTGGCGTGCCTGGAACTGGAGGCCGCCGACTCCGGTATCCGCTCGCTGGTATCGGTGCAAGGCTCGCTGGCCATGTTCGCGATCTGGAAGTACGGCTCCGAAGAGCAAAAGCAACAGTGGCTGCCGGGCATGGCGGCCGGCGAACTGGTCGGCTGCTTCGGGTTGACCGAACCCGACGTCGGATCAGATCCGGCAGCGATGAAAACCCGTGCCAGACAAGACGGTCCGGACTGGGTTCTCAACGGCCGCAAGATGTGGATCACCAACGGCTCGGTCGCCGACGTGGCGATCGTCTGGGCCGGCACCGACGACGGCATCCGCGGCTTCATCGTCCCGGCTAATACGCCGGGGTTCAAGGCCAACACGATTCACCACAAGCTGTCGTTGCGGGCGTCGATCACCAGCGAGTTGGTGCTCGACGACGTGCGGTTGCCTCAGGACGCACTGCTGCCCGAGGCGGTCGGGCTTCGCGGGCCGTTGGCGTGTCTGTCGGAGGCGCGTTACGGGATCGTCTGGGGAGCGATGGGGGCGGCGCGGTCAGCCTGGCAGGCCGCGCTCGACTATGCCACCCAGCGCACCCAGTTCGGCCGCCCGATCGCCGGATTCCAGTTGACCCAAGCCAAACTCGTCGACACGGCCGTCGAACTGCACAAGGGCCAGCTGCTGGCGCTGCACCTGGGCCGTCTGAAAGACAGCGTCGGATTACGGCCCGAGCAGGTCAGTTTCGGCAAGCTCAACAACACCCGCGAAGCCATCGAGATCTGCCGGACCGCCCGAACGATCCTGGGCGGCAACGGAATATCGCTGGAGTATCCGGTGATCCGGCACATGGTCAACCTGGAGTCGGTGCTGACCTACGAGGGCACGCCGGAGATGCACCAGCTAGTACTTGGCCAGGCCTTCACCGGTCTGGACGCCTTCCGATGACACTGACCTACACCGCCGAGCATCAGCAGTTCCGGGAACTGGTACGTGATTTCGTGCAGCAGACTGTGCTGCCCGCGCACGAGAACTGGGAAGACGCCGGCTGTTGGGACCGATCGCTGTTCACCGAGGGCGGGAAGCTCGGGCTGCTCGGTTTCCCGGTGCCTGAGGAGTTCGGCGGCCCAGGCGTTGACGACTTTCGCTACCACGTGATCCTCGTCGAGGAACTGCAGCGGGTCGGCGCGGCGTCCGAGGCTGTCGCGTTCTCGCTGCAGAACGACATCGTGCTGCCGTACCTGACGGACCTGACGACGGCCGAGCAGAAACAGCGGTGGCTGCCCGGCGCGGTGAGCGGCGAGACTGTGCTGGGCATCGCGATGACCGAGCCGGGCGCCGGCAGCGATCTGGCGGGTATTCGCACAACGGCGGTGCGCGACGGCGACCACTATGTCGTCAACGGCGCGAAAACCTTTATCTCCAATGGGCGAAACGGTGACCTGTTCGTCGTGGCGGTACGCACCTCGCCCGACCGCCACAAGGGACTGTCGCTGCTCGTCGTCGACGCCGACACACCGGGCTTCAGCCGTGGCCGCAACCTGGAGAAAATCGGACTGCATGCCCAGGACACCAGCGAGCTGACCTTCACGGACATGCGCGTGCCCGTCGACAACCTTCTCGGCGAAGAGGGTCGCGGCTTCTACCAATTGATGGAAAACCTTCCGCAGGAGCGGCTTTCATTGGCCGTGGGTGCGGTCGGCGCGGCGGAGGGAGTGCTGGCCCAGACACTGGATTACGTGCGGCAGCGGCAAATTTTCGGCAGGCCGATCGCCAGTTTCCAGCACACCCAGTTCGTGCTCGCCGAGCTGGCCACCGAACTCGACATCGCCCGAACCTATCTCGACGACTGCATCGCCGAGCACTTGGCCGGTGAGCTGACCGCGGCGCGGGCGGCCCGGCTGAAGTGGTGGACCACCGAGCTGCAGGCCCGCACCGCGGACCGATGCCTGCAATTGCATGGCGGTTACGGTTACATGCGCGAATACCCGGTGGCGCGGGCCTTCGTCGACGCCCGCATCCAGACCATCTACGGCGGCACCACCGAGGTCATGAAGACCATCATCGCCAAAGACCTTGGCCTGTGATGGCTTCCGATTACAGTGCGCTTCCCGTTGAGGAGGCGGTCCGCGCGGTCCGGGCCACTTCGCGGCGCCGCCAGTTGCTCGACGCCGCGGTCAAGGTCATGAGCAAGACCGGGTTTCACCAGATGTCGATGCAGGAGCTGGCCAGTGAGGCCAGCGTCAGCGTCGGCTTGATTTACAAATACTTCGGCGGCAAAGAGGATCTGCTGCTGGCGACGATCCTGCGGATCCAGGACGCGTTCCGTGACCAGCTGGCCCCGGTCATGGCGGCTGCTGGCGATGATCCCGTGCAACGGTTGTCAGCCGGTATTCGGCGCTATATCGAGATCGTCGACGATAATCTCGACGCGGTAGTGCTCACCTATCGGGAGAGCCGCACGCTGGATGCGGCCGGCCGCGCGCAGATCAAGGAACTCGAAATCGCCACGGCGGCTCCGCTGCGCTCGGCCATCGAAGCAGGCATCGCTAACGGCGTATTCCGCGAGGTCGACGTGGACCTGGTGGTGTTCGACATCATGCTGCTTGCGCACGGATGGGCGTTGAAACATTGGCATTTCGGGCCGATCTACAGCCTCGACGAGTACATCCGGTTGCAGACCCGCCATATGCTCAACGCGCTGATTCCACCCGATCGCCGCAACGATTACCAGCATCTGGTGAGCTAGGCAGCGGCCGGTCGTCGCAGGGACCGACTGTGCGGCCGTTGCGGCTCAACGCAACTCTGGTCATTTACGACCGGCGGCCGGGGCCAGGCGGGCCATCCCGCGCAGAACCCACGGTGTTCGCCGCGCCATCACCCCAATGGCGCGGTCCGACCGGCGCATCGCGGTCCGAGGCCCGGGCGTGGGTATTAACGCCAGCTCGGCTTCTGCTGATCCGGCCCGCGCGCCATGGCGGTCGACTGCGACGAGCTGCCAGGTTCCTGGAACGCCACGTAACTCGACGCTGCCGCGGTCGTGGAAGCCCGTGCCCGAGCCCACGACCAGATCCCGGACTGTGCGCGAGACGAGGATTTCGCCGGGTCCGGCCAGGGCGAGGATCCGAGCGGCGATGTGTACGGCGATCCCGCCGATGTCGGAGCCCAGCAGTTCGCACTCGCCAGTGTGAATGCCCGCGCGGATCTGGATGCCCATTCTGTCGGCATCAGCACACAAGGCGTCGGCGCAGCGGATGGCCTGCGTCGGGCCATCGAACGTGATGAGGTGGCCATCGCCCGTGCTCTTCACCACCGTGCCGCCGAATCTTTCGGTGAGTTCGGATGTGACCTCACCAAAACGGTGGAGCACCGCGCGCCATCGCTCGTCGCCGGTCGCCGCGGCGTGTTGCGTCGACGAAACCATATCGGTGAACAGGACAGTGCGTAGGGC